>JBILDK010000010.1:0-17993 GCA_044352625.1 Planctomycetota bacterium | reverse complement strand
CAGACCCTAGTGACCACCCTGCACGCAGTTGCCGCCGAGGCCTGCGACTTCAGTGTCGTGGGCGAGACCGCGCGCCAGGATTTCACGATCAGGTTGCCTGCGGCTGAGGGATCACGCTGGACCCTGACCCAGTCCCAGCCCAACCGTTTCCGCCTGGCGGTCGATCCGGCCGGCGCACTGGTGGCCAAGGATGGCGCAGTCGTTGCTGCCGCCACGGCGATGCTGCTCACGGAACCCACGCCTGCGTTACCGACAACCCTGGTGGCGCGCTTCCTCGATGGCAATCGCAGCTCCATCAAGGTCGATGTCCAGGATCTCGCCCTGATGGCCGGCGGCGAGTCCATGAATCTGCAGGTGGCTTCGGGGGTGACGGTCGAGCGGACCCCGGAACGGCAGGCCACGGACGGCAAGAAGGACTGGCCGCAGCGCCACGATCGCGTCGAGCTGAGCCTCGATGGCCAGGGCAAGGTGACGGCGATCCGCGCCAGCTATGGCCATGACCAGGGCCGCGTCGTCAAGGTCACGCCCTTCTCGCCCATGCCGCCATTCAGCAATGGCACCCTCGTCCTCGACAACGGCCAGACCTACGAGTTCGATTATGCCACCGAGGTCGACACCGTGGCCCTGCATGGCTTGGCTCGCGCCTACGAGGCCTCCATGCTGTTGGCGGGCTTGCGTCCCGGCTCCGAGGTGACGATCGACTACTCGCCCTACACGGAAGGCGGCACCAGCCGCCGGCTGATCAAGGTGGCGCAGACCCACCGGGTGGTGATGACCCAGGATTACACCACCGCCCAGGGTGACGACTGGCGTGCCGCCACGGTCAGCGCCGAGGGGGTGGTGGTGGCCCGCCACAACCCCGAGCCGCACAATGGCGACAACACTTCGGTCCTGATGCGGCCGGCCAAGCCCTTCGAACCCGGCACCGTGGTTTACCAGGTGACGTCGGACAAGCCGCTCGGCGCCACGGTGTTGGAGTTCAGCGCCCGGGTCTATGACGATTCCAGTTCCATCGATTTCGCGACCAGCGTGGATGGCGGCACAACCTGGGTGCCCTGCGGTCGCTTCGACAACACCTGGCAGAACTGCTATCCGCAGTCGGTGCGCCCGTGGAAGGTGCCGTGGAACTTCATCGACCTGACCCAGGTCGCGGCTGGACGCAGCGACCTGCTGGTGAAATTGACCCTGCGGGTGAATCCTGCCGACGACCGCATGGCCCTGGGCCGCATCCGGGTTGTCACTACAGATCAGAGGTGAAACGATGTATCGTCCGATGACATATCTCAGCGTCGCCCTGATGGCGGGTTCCCTCGCCCACGGGGCCGAACCGTCGGCGCCGATGAACGTCCTGATGATCATCGCCGATGATCTCAACACGCGTCTCGGCTGTTACGGCGAGACGCAGGCCCGGACTCCGACGCTTGACCGGCTTGCCAGCCAAAGTGTCGTGTTCGACCGCTGCTACGCTCCGTGCACGGTGTGTACGCCGAGTCGCAAAGCCCTTATGACCGGATTGGCGATCCACACCGTCGGGGCCGACAACAGCGATTTCATGGAGGCTCATCCTGATCAGATGACCATGCCGCGGTGGTTCCGCGAACACGGGTACCAGACGGTCAAGGTCGGCAAGGTCGAGCACGGCGACGACTACGCCGGACCACATGACTGGGAGCAGATCCTGCCCGATGCCCGGTGGGCGAAGGACCCCCGGATCGTCGCCACGACTTTCACCGACAGCACGGGCAACAATCTGGGCTCCTCCCGGTATCTGCCTGATGACGTGCCCACGGCCGATCAGGGCATGGCCGCCGGGTTCAAGCGGTTCGTGACCAGTGAGCGGGATCCGCGTCGGCCCTTCTTCTTCGCGCTTGGTTTGTATGCGCCACACACGCCCTATGAGAGCCAGGCCCGGCACCGGGCGCTGCATCCCATGGACGCCATCCCGCTGCCCGGCACACCGGCCGGGACCACGCCGATGTCCAAACCCCCGAGCTATCAGGCGCGGATGATCGAGCGGCTGCATACGCCCAAGCCCGGCGTCGATCTGACCAAGCTGGGGGTCGATGATCCCAGCACCTACAATGCGGCGGTCAGCGCCGAGGTGCAACGCACCGTCATCCGCGACTACGATGCGTCGGTCTCGATGATGGATGAGGCCCTCGCCGGTGTCATGGAAACGCTGGAAACCACCGGGCTTGCCGCCAACACCATCGTCCTGTTCACCTCGGATCAGGGATACTTCCTCGGCTATCGGGGAATGTGGATGAAGCATTACCTCTATCCCGATGTCCTGCGGGTGCCGATGCTGGTGCGCATCCCCGGCGTCCAGCCTGCCCGGGCCGGGGGCATCGTCGAGCTGATCGACACCTGGCCGACCCTGTCCGAACTGGCCGGCCTGCCCCGGCCACCGACGGCGGTCGGCGCCAGTTTCGCCAACCTGGTGCGCGATCCGACCGGTCCCGGCAAACCCGCCGCCTACGCCGAGGGGATCATGTTCGGCGGTCATGCCGTGGTCACGCGGGACAACCTGTTGCTCGACTGGACGGAAGGTCCGGCCCGCATCCGTGCCCCGGTCGGCCTGGCCCAGGGATCGAGCCTGAAGATCCTCGATCCGATCATCGATCTGAGCCGGTTGAAGGATGGCCTCACCATCCGACTCGATGGGCATCAACGCTGGATCGATCTCGAGGGGTGGCGCGAGGCCAGCCGGGAGTTCTACGATCTGAGTCAGGATCCACGGGCCTGGCATGATAAGGCCGGCAATTCCTCCCATGCCGAACGCATCGCCGCGCACGCAGCCCTGATGAAAGCCTATTTCGACATGAAGACACCGTGAAGCGACGGCATTCTGTAATCGCTGTTGTCGGCGCCTGTCTCCTTGCTGTACCGGCGCTGTTGTCCGCGGCCGAGCGCCCGAACGTGGTGCTCATCCTGGCTGACGATCTGGGCTGGACCGATCTCGGATGTCAGGGCAGCGACCTCTATCGGACTCCGCACCTGGATGCCCTGGCCGCCCGCGGCGTCCGCTGCACCCAGGCCTACGCCGCGTGCACGGTGTGTTCACCCAGCCGGGCGGCCCTGCTGACCGGCCAGGCGCCGGCGCGGTTGCATCTGACCGATTGGATCCCTGGAGGGGGGAGCACGGGCAAGCCGCTCAGTGAACCAGAGTGGACACGCACGCTGCCGCCCACCGCCCCCACGATCGCCGACATCCTCTCAGCCAATGGCTACCTCACCGCGGCAATCGGCAAATGGCACCTCGGTGGCCCGGAAGCAGCCCCGACCCGGCGCGGTTTCCAGATCGCGTGTGGCGGCAATCATTTTGGCGCTCCGCCATCGTATTTTTCCCCGTACGGCATTGACACCCTCGAAGATGGACCGGTGGGCGAATACCTCACCGACCGGCTTGCCGCCGAGGCGGTACGGATCATCGAAGCCCCCGAGAAGAAGCCGTTCTTCATCTATCTGGCGCATTACGCCCCGCATCTTCCGATGCAGGCGCCGGCGGATGACGTGGCTGCCTGTCAGGCCCGTGTGCGCCCCGATGGTCGCCACCGCGATGCGACCTATGCCGCCATGGTCGAGCGCTTTGATCGCGCCTGTGGTGCGGTCTTCGCTGCTCTGGAGCGTACCGGGACCGAGCGCAATACGCTGGTCATCGTCACCTCTGACAACGGCGGTGTCGATTGGGCCTGGAACGAGGATGGAACCAAACGCACCATCACCAGCAATGTGCCGCTGAAGGGGAGCAAGGCGACCAATGATGATGGCGGAGTCCGCGTTCCGTTTATTGCCGCTTGGCCGGGTCGCATTCCTGCCGGACGGGTCGATGCCACGCCCTCCATCGGTACCGACCTCTTTGCCACCGTGTTGGCTGCCGCAGGGGTCACCCCACCGACTCAGTGCCCCGCCGATGGAGTCAACCTGCTGCCTGCACTGACCGGTATGGCCCCGGTGATGCGGGACGAGCTCATGTGGCATTACCCGCACTACCACGCCTACGGGGCCACTCCCCACAGCGCCATCCGTCACGGCAATCTGCGCCTCATCGAGACCTTCGAAGATCACCGCGTCCGCCTGTTCGACTTGGCAACGGATCCTGGTGAAACCACTGACCTGGCCCCCGCCCAACCGCTCATAGCCGCTGATTTGCAGGCCCGCTTGGTGCTGTGGCGAAACCGTACCGGCGCTCAGCTGCCACGTTCACCCTAGCGCGGTCCGATCCGCGCAGGGATACTACCCCGCCCCGGCATCGGCCATCGAGCGCGATCGCCACATCCGGGGGGTGGTGGCGAAGGCGGTCTGGAATTGCCGATTGAAGGCAGAAAGCGAAGCAAACCCCGCGCTCAGGGCGATGGTGGTGATCGGCTCCTGGGTGTCGTTGAGCAGTCGACAGGCTTGTTCGAGTCGAATGCGGATGCGCCAGTCCCGGTATGGCACCCCGAAGCGACGGCGGAATGCCCGGGCAAATGCAGAAGGCGCCAGCCCAACCCGACGTGCTGCTGCTGCCTGGGGTGGCAGCCGTTCAGGATGAGCCGTCGCGTCATCGATCAATCGGGCCCAATGGTCGGCTCGGCGCTGGTGACGCGCAGGGGTCGTCACGAGTGACCGCCTGGGGCCCGTAGCCAAACGCCCCAGGATTCCCAGCAGGGTCGCCATGCGGAGGGGGCCAGGATCCATGGTCACGAGCGCGCGCAGTTCCGCTTCAGCCTGGAGCGGAACGACGAGTCCGCGTTCTGATTCCCGCAACAAGGCAGCCACCGGCGCGAGTTCGGTAACCCGCTCCCAGGAGGCACCCAGGAAGTCTGCTGAAAATTGGACGACGAGCGCTTCCACCACGATACCCGGCTGCGGTTCAGACACCCAGGTATGGGGCAGCCGCGGTCCGAGGATGACCAGATCACCTGGGGCAAATGACTCCACTGATGCTCCGACATGCCGACGGCCGTGACCGCGCAGGATCCACGTCATTTCATAGGCCGCGTGCTGATGCCAGGTAAATGGCCAATGCGTGGCTCGCCGACGAACCACGAAGAACGAAGCGCCACCAGGGGTGGGAACGAGCTCTTCCTGCGGAGCACGTCTACGAAGCTGCATTTCAGGATTATTTAGGTGCTTGCACTAGGTCAATAGATCACCAAATGCATAATTGACGACATCAACCGAGCAGACAACAGCCGTCGCCCAGGACAACCTGTGGACATGAACAACCCCATGCCGGCCCCTTCCTTATTGAACGTTCCCTACCACCTCCCCGCTGAGGCTATCGCCCGTTATCAAGCCGATGGCTTCATCAAGCTCAAGCACGTTTTCGATCCTGCGACCATCGCCCATTATCAACATGCGATCATCGCCAAGGTTGAAGAATTCGCGCACAAAGCCCAGCCGCTAGTCGAGCGTACGACCTACGGCAAAGCGTTTCTGCAGCTCGAGAATCTCTGGCGAACCTCGGCGGTGATCGAGGAATTCACCCGTTCCCGCCGCCTGGCGCGCATTGCCGCCGAGTTGATGGCCAGTGACCGGGTGCGGCTGTACCACGACCAGGCACTGTGCAAAGAAGCTGGTGGCGGCATGACTCCGTGGCATGCGGATCAGCATTATTGGCCCTTGGCCACCGATAAGACCATCACCGCCTGGGTCCCGCTGCAGGCAGTCCCCACTGACATGGGTCCGCTTGCCTTCGCTCGTGGCAGCCAACGCATTCTGAGTGGCCGTCACTTGCCCATCTCTGAAGAATCCGAACGGGAGATCGGCTTGACCCTCAAAGATTGTGAGATCGATGCGACGGCCTATGAGCTGGGCGAAGTCAGCTTCCATGCGGGCTGGACGTTTCACCGCGCCGGGGCGAACCACACGGATCGCATCCGTCACGTCATGACGGTCATCTATCACGATGGTGATGCTGTGGTTGCTGAGCCCAAAAGTGATTTCCATAAGAATGATCTGGCCAATTGGATGCCTGGCTGCGTGCCCGGTGGACCCGCCGCCTCACCCTTGAATCCGATCCTGTGGGATCGGTCCCAGACATGAAACTTGTTCCGACCCGTCATCTGTGGGGCGTCACCGACGCCTGGGAATCAGCTCTTCCCCGCTTTGCGGCGAACGGGTACGCAGCCATCGAAATTCCTATACAATGGCTTACAGAGGCCGATTCGGTGCGCTTGCGCCAACTCTGCTTCGCCCATGGCTTGGCGATCGTGCCACAACTGTTCACGGAAGGTCTCACCGTCGAGGAGCACCTCGCAAGCTTCCGGCGTTACGTGACTGCAGCGGTGGGTTTTTCTCCGCTGATCATCAATGTCCACAGCGGGCGGGATGCCTGGAGCCAGGCCGAGGTGCTGCGCTTTTATCGCGAAGTCCGTTGCATCGAAGCGGATCATGCGATCCCTATCTGCCATGAAACCCATCGCGGTCGACCGATGTTCTCACCGTGGTCGACACGGGATATTCTCTTGGCCGTGCCTGGACTGCGCTTGACCGCGGATTTCAGTCATTGGGTTTGCGTGGCCGAACGGTTGATCCTGGATGAGGATCCGGATTTACTGCGGCTGGTCGCCGATCACACGGTCCATCTGCATGCCCGGGTTGGTTACGCCGAAGGCCCCCAGGTGCCCGACCCGCGGGCTCCGGAATTCCTGCCCGAGGTCGAGGCCCATGAACGCTGGTGGACGGTGCTCTGGGAGCGCATGTCGGCTCGTGGTCTGGCGCAATGCACGCTGACTCCGGAATTCGGACCTGGGCGGTATCTCCATCATCTGCCGCATACCGATGTCCCAGTGGCAGATCTGGATGCCATTTGCACCTGGCAGATGAAACGCCAACACGGCCGCTTCCAGGCTTGGTCAACAGAGCGCGGGACCTGATAATCTGGGTCATCGTTGGCAGTGTGCTGAAACCTGTGATAACAATCCACCGCAGCGGGATGATTCGCTGCGGTGGATTTCTGTCCGATTAGTTCATCCGGGCCCTGTGCTGGTTGCCGGGATGACCTCGTCGAGCGTGAGGTCATCGAGGACAAAAGCCGGCTGAACGAGGCCATTTTGGCCACCGATGCGGATCGAGGTGAGGCCATTGCCCGCGGTGGCGCCGAGCTCGTCCAGATAGACCGTCATCTTCTGCCAAGTCCCGGCCTTGGGCGCGGGGATGGAACGGGTCACCATCCGGCCGTCGGCATAAAGCGCTTTGATCTCCAGTTGTTGACCGCCAGCGCTCCCGCCGTGCAGCCAGCAGGTGACGGCGGCGTATGAACTGACGTCAATGCCCGGCGCCATCGTCCACACCCCGGCCCAGGCGCCGTCCTGGGTGCTGGTCACCGCATAGGCGGTGGCGCTGCCGTTGTGGGTGACGGAGGTTGAGCGTACGTCGCGGCTGCAGCCCAGGCCATTGTGACCCCATCCGGCTCGCATCACCTGGCCGCCGCCGAAGTCCTGATAGAGCGCGTCGCGTCCGGTGGTGGCGGTATCGAGTGAGAGGTCATCAAGGTGGAACTGGGCGCTGGCCGCCGGATCCTGGTTCACCAGGCGGAGGGCGGTGAGCTTGGCTGACCCGGTCACGCCCAGATCAGCCAGCGTGACCGAGTAGGGCATCCATCGGCCAGGCAGTAGCGTGCCTAGCGATACGGTGCGCGAGCTGCCGTCGGCGAGCAGCGCCTGAAAGCCGACGCGTTGGCCGCCAACCCCGCCGTGCAGCCAGAAGGACACCGCATCATAGGCGCTGGTGTCGGCTCCGGGCACCATGGTCCACACCCCCGCATAGCCGGCCGCCTTGGAAAATGCGATGGCATAGGCGGTGGCGCTGCCTGTGCGGGTGACGACCGTCGAGCGCGGGTTGCGCTCACAGTCGGCCCCATTGTGGCCCCATCCGGCCATCATCACCCGGCCATCAATGACATCACGATAGATGAAGGTGCGCCTGGTGGAGTCGGGGACGACCACCGCAGGCGGGGGCGGAGCCACTCCGCGTTCGATGCTCAGTTCAAAGGAGAGGGTGATCGACTTGTTTGCCAGGGTGGTGGCCTTCACTGCCACGGTGGTGGAGCCGGGCGTCTTGGGGATGCCACTGATGACCATGCCCGTTACCAGCAGGTCTGTTGGCAGACCGGTGGCCGTCAGGGTCAGCATGTGGCCCAAGGGGTCGGTGACATGCTTGGACAGATCGAGAACGAACGGCTTATCCACCGTGGCGACCTGATTGGGCACCGGAATGGCCACGGTCGGAATCTGACGTGCTTTGGAGATGGTAGCCGGGTTCACCTGCGTGGGCAGGCTGTTGCGCCAGGTCGTGAGTTTACCCGTGAGGTCCTGAAGCTTGGCCCGCTCGGTTGCGGCAAGATTGTTGGACTCGGTGCGGTCTACGACGACATTGTACAGCTCTGGATTTCCCAGATTTTTATTGGTAATCAGTTTCCAGTCGCCGACACGGATCGCGAATTGTTCTTCGATGCGCCAGTAGAGCGCCGGTTGGGAATCGCGTGGAACGTCGACCACCGTGACCGTGGTGGCTAACGGCCTCTTTTTCCTCAAGACCTCGAGCCGACTTTCACCGTCGCGGTTCTCCTGGCCGGCGAGCGTAATGCCCGCGGCTGCCGCCAGGGTGGGCAACACGTCGACCCCATTGACCACGTTGGCCTTGTCCACCACCCCGGCAGGTATGTGGTTCGGCCAGCGGGCGATGAACGGCAGGCGGATGCCGCCTTCATAGAGGGTGCCCTTGGTGCCACGCAATCCGCCGTTCAGACCGCGGTTGTAAAATTGACCGGCCACGGCTTTCGGATCATCATACCACTTCGCAGCGCCATTATCGCTGGTGAATATGACCAGGGTGTTGGCGGTAAAGTTCATCGCATCCAGCTTGTCCAGCACCTTGCCTACCCCGAGATCCAGATCATAGAGCGAAGCGGCGTAGGGCCGCTGGCGTTCAGAAAACTCCTGTTTGATGGCCCATTTATTGGCCTCCGCCGACGGCGTGTAGAGGACGTGGGTCTCATGCATGGTCAGTTCCAGGAAGAATGGCTTGGCCACCGTCTGATTCCCGAGGAACTCCACCGCCTTGTCGAACGACTCGACCTCCCCCATCGTGGAGGCCCAGGGGCCACGCATCAGTCGCCAATTGTTGAACCCGTATGCGGCGGGGGTTGGCGCATCGGTCTGATTCCCGGGCCGCTCTTCGACCAGATGCCATTTACCGGTAATGGCGGTTTCATACCCGCCCGAGCGCAGCATCCGGGGCAGGGTTCCATGCGGATCCTCGGACAGGGGGTCAAGCCAGTCGGGCTGGGGAACGAGTTCATTGCGGGGCTGCTCAAAGGGATATAAAATCCCGAAACGGGCTGGTGAGAGTCCGGTCATGAGCCCAGCGCGGCTGGGAGAGCAGGTCGGTGCAGCCTGAGTGTACTGATGCAGGTCGATGCCCTGGCTCGCCAGTTTGTCGATGTTCGTGGTGGAGTACTTTCGGCTAAGATTAAGGCGCTCCTGTTGCTCAGGCGTGAGATTGGGGCCAGTTGGCTCGAAACCACGATGGCAGGACAGATCACCCCACCCGGTGTCGTCGGCGATGATCAGGACGATGTTGGGTTTGGCCTGATCGGCGGCGACGGCCTTAGCGGCGAGGCCAAGCGGTGCGGCTTGCGCGGCGACCAGCAACATGGCCGGAGCAAGGGAATGGAATCGCATGGGGTCTCCGTATAACGCGCAGGCAGGTCTGCGGCTTGTTGTACAGGAATGACGGCGACCACCTGAACGTTACAGACTATCCGGAGGTTCCCCCAGGGTGAGGTATCGGCGATCCGGCAGCAGTCGTCAGAGTTGCCGAGGACTACGCCCGGTGGCCTGCTTCCATGCCTTGGACAAATGGAAGGCATCCACAAAGCCGGTCACCTCGGCGATCCGTGCGAGAGTCAGATCGTTACGGGTTAGCAGCCGTCCGACAGCTTCCAGTCGACAGCGGCGACGGTACGCCGCCGGTGTCTCGCCCGATATCCGGCGGAAGGCCCGGCGAAATCCATCCCCACTGAACCCAGCCCGACGGGCGATGGTCGTGAGGGACAGGCCCGGCCCAGGCTGGCCGAGGTCGAGGCGGGCGGTGGCCAGCCAGGCGGGTTCAGCATTCTCCGGCCGTAAGGCAGCCAGCCCGGCGAGGAGCGCATGGAGATCGCCGACGTGCTGGCAGGCCGAGACTCGATCATGTGGCGGCTCCAGCAAGCGAGCCAAACGTCGCTCCCAGCGTTGCGGTTTGCCGACTGGCCACACCGGCACACGCTGATCGAGTCCATGACCCCGCCAGAGGTCGCCGATGGCTCCCCCAAAAGCGACGAATATTTCGCGCCACGCATCACCGGGTTCGGGCCCATAGCGATGGGGATGATCGGGAACCACCAGGATCACATCACCTGGAGATAGGCGTGCCGAAAACCCTGCCGCATCATCGTAACGCCCGTAACCAAGTACCAGCACGATGGCATAATCTGAAAAAGTGCGGAAGCGCTCCAGACCGGTGCCCTGCGTTCCGATCATGGTGCCGCCAAAGAGAATGCGGCCCAGAGGGGTCGTTAGGTTCGGGAAAACGATGATGCCGTCACGAGGTTTGCGGGCCATGCGGCCCGGAAAATACATGCTGGGATAAGTTGTGTCCATGGCCGATGCACTGGGCTGGGTATAGGAAGCCTGGCATGAAAAATACACCCGCGCTTGATATCCCTGGAGATGTGACGCTGACGTCCCTGGGGCATCCGCTCGCAGCAGAAACCTTCGGCGTCCTGCGCAGCAGCTCCGAACTGCGGGATGATCCCTCGGCCTTGCGTCAACGCCTGGAGGAGGATGGCTATGTGTACCTGCCGAAGTTCTTCCCATTGGAGCTGATTCTGGCCGCCCGACGTGCCATCTTTAGTCGGCTCGCCGCCGATGGCGAATTGGACCCCGGTGCTGATCCAATGGAGGGTCGGGTTGCCTCGGTCCAGGCGGCAGCATTCACCCTGGATGCCGCTCCGACCTTCAAGTCCGCCGATGGGACGGTGCGAAACCCAGACAAGGTCGGAGCTTTTCGTCCAGAACTGGCAGCCGCCTCCGCCGAGGTCAAGCGTGTCGTCTTCGGGCCAGAGCTGGAGACGTTCTACCATCAGCTCTTTGGCGCCGAGAGCCGCCATCTCGACTTCATCTGGGCCCGCCTGATGGGACCTGGACACGGCACGCCGGTCCATTGCGATCAAGTGTACATGGGGCGCGGATCAGCCGACCTGCTGACGTGCTGGATCCCGTATGTTGACATCCCGTTGCGGGTCGGCGGCTTGATCCTGCTGGAACAGTCGCATCGCCAGCGAGAAAAGCTCGCCAGCTACCTTGCTAAAGACGTGGATGCGTACTGCTCGAATCGTCCTGCAGAGGTACAGCGGGTGGTCGAAGAGGGCGGCTGGTCGTTCCCGGGTTGGTTATCGAAGCGTCCGGACCGGATGCCGGCAACCTACGGTGGCCGCTGGCTGACGGTTCCGCACTGGAGTCCTGGCGATTTCATCACCTTCCGCATGGATATGGTGCATGCCTCCCTTGATAACCAGTCGGACCGCATCCGCTTCTCCACCGACACCCGTTATCAGCCAGCGACCCATCCTGCCGATCCCCGCTGGATTGGCGCAACTCCCCCAGGTCATTCGAAGGCCGGCAAGCTGGGCCGGGTATGTTGATCCACGCTGAATCGGGCAGTTCGGCGAAGCGGCCCGATCAACCTTGTATGTGAAAGCTGGTTAATGTTGGTGCGTAGGGCCAAGCCCTGGGAATTCGAGACCGCCAGCGATGTGCCCTGAAGCGGAGGATCACCGTCATCCGCGAAGCGCTCAGAGGTGGAGCCAAAACCTCTTTGCTCGGATACGGAAGGTCCCGTTGGCGCCCACGGCGTCAGACTCCAATCACGATGCCACCAGTATCGCTGCGATTCATCTTCCTGGTGGTCACTCAACGATACCTGCCGCATCCTCGCTCAGGGGTTTCTGCTCAGTCTCCCAGCAACCCTTGTTAAACCTGAACGTCGCGGTTGATGGTTCATGGTTTCGATCCAAAGCTTTGCGACGTCGGTGATGTTCACCCGGTGGGTGAGCGCCAGAATCGTTGCAACTCACGGTGTCGGAACCATCAACCTGAAAAACGTGGTTGGTGGTTAGTGGTTGGTGGTTGGGGACTGCATCACAGCGCGTTGCGACCCTGTTTCCAAGCACCGACTGGGTGATCCGAAGCGGCGCCGCAAGGTGTTGTCCCCCAAGCACCAGAAACCAACCACCAACCACCAACTGCGACAGGCAGGATCAACCATGAACCATCAACCATCAACTGCGATTTTCGGGTTGAAGCACCTATTTACAACTGGCTAGGACGTGTGATCCGGCAGCCGCATCAGCGTCGAGCTGTCCGACGGCCTTCAGCGGCTTGACGGTGAGCTTCGCCGCCCGCGACGATCCGGTGCCCTTGGAACTGGACACCTCGACACGGAAGGACGCGCCGTTATCGGCGGCCATCGCGGTCGTGATCACGTAGGACGCATGCACCTCCCCGACGATCGCGGTGTTGTTGCGGAACCACTGGTAGCGGATCTCTTCGGCTCCCGACCCGTAGGCATTCACCGTGAAGGTCGCTTTCTGCCCCTCGACTACCGCCACCGCCACCGGATGGGTGACGATCGCCGGAGCCATGCTGGCGCTCCAGGCCTTCCACAGCTCGCGCAGCTCAGCCAGCTTGGCCGGATTGGCGCTGGCGACATTCGTCTTCTCGCCCTGGTCCGCTTCGAGATCGAACAGGCTTTCTCCATACTTGGTGTTCATGTACTTCCACTTCCCCTGCCGCATGGCCTGCTTGTCGCCCATGCGCCAATAGAGGTTTGGATGAGGTTCTGCCGTGGTCTGACCGGCGACAAAGGGGCGCAGATCGACGCCATCGAGGTTCCAGGACGGATCGACCGTCCCGCCGGCGGCGGCTATGGCCGTGGGATACAGGTCCAGCAGGCTGACCTGCTTGGCGTATGTGGTGCCCTTCTGGGCCATCAGGCCGGCAGGCCAGCGCATGATCAGGGGGACGCGGAGGCCGCCTTCATGCACCGTCGACTTGCCACCCGAGAACGGGGTTACCCCGGCCTTACTGTTGATGTAGGTCTGATAAGCACCATTGTCATTCGAGAATACCAGCAAGGTATTGTGGTTGACGGTGAGATTCTTGCGCAATTCGGTCTCGATCCGGCCCACGCCATCATCCAGGGCGATAAGCATGGCTGCCATCACCGTGCGCTCCATGTTGCCAACGGAACGAATCGCCGCCGGGACCCGGTCGATGTAGGTCTGGGAGACATACTTGTATGGATGCTGGGTCATCGAATAGGTCACCCCAGGGATCGTGGCCCCGTGGGCATTGTTCGGCGCGACGTAGAGGAAAAACGGCTTGGCGGCGTCGCTCTGCTCGCGGATGAACGCGCAAGCCCGATCCATATTCATGGTGGTGATGTACTGCGGTTCCGGCTTCGTGGTGGTCGCTGGCACCCAATCCCGACGCGCATCGGCATTGGGCAGGATGGCATCACGGTTGATCCGGCTATCGAGGATCGGCGCACCAAAGTAGCAGGCGTTCCAGTCGGGATGGAACACCATGTCGAACCCCCGGTAGGTGGGCAGGGTCTCCTTGGCCACCGCGTCGTCATTGCGGAGGTGCCATTTGCCGACCATGCCGGTGGCATAGCCCAACGCCTTCATGCGGTCGCCCAGGGTCTTGCGGCTGAGCGGCACCTCCTGGTTGTCATTGCCCTCCTCACCCCAGCGGCACTGGTGCTGGCCGGTGAGCAGGCCGGCCCGCGACGGCGCACACAGGCCCGACGTGGAATAGGCATTGGTGAAGTTCACTCCACGCGCCTTCAACGAATCGATGTTGGGGGTGGGCACCCGGTTGGCGGTAGGATAGGACTGCTGGTCATAGATGTAGCCCAGGTCGGCATAGGCCAGATCATCAGCCAGTATGATCACGACATTCTGAGGAGTGGCAGCAGCGCCCGTAGTCACTACTGCAAGGCAGGCCAAAGCGGGAAGGAGTGGACGACGCATGCTATTCCTCTTTCATGAGAGTGACGCTTCCGACCTCGAAGAAGTGGGAGCACCGGCACCCTATTACCCAACCGTTCCGCTGTCATGTCCTCACATGTAATGAGGGTCTGGAAAGACCCAGACGCCTGGACCCGGGTGGACAACCTATCCGCGATCGTGGTACCTGGCCACGGCCTGGGCCTGCGACTGGACCTGCAGCTTCCGGTACATGTGCGCGGTATGCGAACGCACCGTGGTGATGCTGATGCCCAGCTTGGCGGCGATCTCCTTGTGCTGATGACCCTTGGCCATCAGACGCAGGATCTCGGCCTCACGGGGCGCCAGGATCCCGGTGACCGCTGGTCGATCGGCGGCTGCCGGCTTGCGGAATGACATGATCAGCCGCCGGGCGATACCGATATGGATAGGGGCCCCGCCGGAGCGGGCCAGCCGGATGGCGTCGAACAGCGGCGCCGCCGTGATCGGCTTATGCAGATAACCAATGGCTCCGGCCTGCAGGGCCGCGAACACCACATCGGTGTCATCGGCCACGCTGAGCATGAGAATGTCGGTCTGCGGCAGCTGTCCCGACAGCCGCCGTACGCACGCCACACCGTCGATACCCGGCAGATGGTAGTCCATCAGGATGACGTCAGGACGGAGTCCAGGCAGACGTTCGAGGGCCTCTTCGCCGCTGGCGCAGGCGGCCACGCAGCGGGTGTCCGTGCCGGCATCGAGCAGATCGCGCAATTCCTGGCGGATCGCCCCGTCATCCTCGACGATGGCCACCATGGTCAGGGAGGCAGCGGCGTTATCGTTCATTTCATCGCCATGGGCAGGCTCATGATGGCGGTCGCACCGCAACCAGCGCTGCTGGTGAAACGGTACGAGCCACCCAGCCCGCCCAGGCGCGCCTGGAGGTTCGTAAGGCCGCGGCCGCTGACCAACGCGGCCGCGGCATCGCACCCGCGACCATCATCGGTGACCGCGATGGTCAGATGTCCATCGCGGCAATGCAGGCGCAGGGTCACGCGCGTCGGTGCGCCATGCCGCACGGCATTGTGCACGGTCTCGCGCACCGCAAGGAGGAGCTGGTGCCGCATCGTCCGATCCACCGCGAACGTCGGCAGGTCCTCGGGCAGTTCGGCCCTGAATCCTACCCCCGCCAGACGCAGATGCTCCTCCATGCGCACGGCGATCTGCACCGCGAGATGATCGAGCGAATCGTAGGTGGGATCGACCGCCCAGACGATGTCGCGCAGCCGCTGCATGCTCTCCCGGGCCCGCTGGGAGATGGTCGCGATGCTATCGGCCAGGGAGGTCCCGGCCGGGGCCGTCTGAGCCCGGTCACCGAGCATGGCGATCTGGGCCAGACAGGCACCGAGGTCATCGTGGATGTCACGGGCGATGCGAGTGCGTTCGCGATCTACGGCCTGGTGCCGCTCTGCGACCGTCCGCTGCCGCTGCCGTCGTTTCGCCTGGAGCAGGCGCGCGACCGTCGCGGCCAGCACCAGGGCGACGCCGGCGGCCGCCAGCCAGGTAGAAAGGCGCCGCCACCAGGGTGGGAGCACCACCAGAGGCAGGCTAGTTTCGCCTCGCAGCACGGTCCCGTCGGTGGCGCGCACTCCGATCCGGAGGTTATAGGATCCTGGATCCAACCTGGGGAAAACGAGTTCCTGATCGCCCCCGTGACCGGACGAATAGCAGCCTCGCCAAGCCACTTCGATCCGATCACCAGGAGCCACCTGGGTGGACAATGGAGGACGCAGTCTCAGCCAGGTGAAGCCATCCGTGCGCTCATCAGTAAGTACGGCCATGGCGGACCTGTTCTCACGATGGTCGATCCGCACCATCGTCGGCTGGGTGCCGTAGGCGAGCCAGCCGCCTGGCGAATGAACTAGGTAGCGTGGCCATTCCGGGCCATCCGGCTGCGCGCGGAATTCCTGTTTTCGGGCACCATCACGGGAGGTGATGGTGATGGCGACCTCCTGGATCGCGAGGATGCCGACCGTGGCCGGAGTGGAATTGGTCGTCGAGAAGGTGACCAGGACCTGGCAGGCCGACGGGGGCACCGTGGCGGCCATGGTCTGTCCAGCCAGATCGGCAGTCAGCGGATTACCGGTCCACCCTGCACTTTCGCCCATGATCGGCTGACGGTATTCACCGACCATGCCAGCCATCTGGTCATGCATGGAGATGATGCAGGCCATGGCCCCGGAGGCATCCCGCCAGCCCACTTCTCCGCCTTCCAGGACATGCCTGAGCCGCAAGGGCTTGGTGTCGGAGGCGTTGGTCCGGACCAACAGGCGCAGTGCCCGGAAGGGCTCCAGTTCCAGCGGGGCATTGGCACTGTTGATCGCTGCCCGCCATTGCTGGGCAGGCACCGGTCGATCATCAGCATGTACATGGAGGATCTCCGGCGCGTCCTCGGCCCGCGAAACGCCGATGCCGAACCCGACCAGGACAAGCATCAGCGGACATAAGGGGATAGGCCACTTTAGGTAGGTGTTCTGATTCGCTAAACAGCCCATTTTATGTAAGCCTCCGATCGTTTCATGAGAGAGAAATGAGACAGAGGCTCACTCACCCGATAGAGCATGCTGCGCTGCTTTAGCGTTGCGCGTCTCGCACGCAGCGGAACCCCACGTGGTTGCTGCTGGTGGATATGTCGCCTTTGCCGCGTGCGCCCACCATGTATCGGGTGCAATACTGGTCGGTGCACAAGAAGGATCCGCCGCGTTGGACCCGTTTCTGCAAACCTGGTTCGTCAGGATCGTAGGACCCTGCGGGCCCAGAAGGATTGACGATGAGGCCGGTGGATGGTTGTTCCGTTGCATAGGTGTCCGGGCGGTACCAGTCGCTGCACCACTGCCAAACATTGCCAGCCATGTCGTACAGGTGATAGTCATTGGCGGGAAACTGTCGGACGGGAGCAATTCCAGGGAAGCCGTCGGATCCGACATCAGCCATCGGGAAGGTGCCCTGGTAGGTGTTGGCCATGTGTCGGCCCTGGGGCATGAACTCATTCCCCCAGGCATAGGTCTGACCGGCCAATCCGCCGCGGGCGGCGAATTCGAATTCGGCTTCGGTGGGCAGCCGTTTACCTGCCCAGGTGGCGTAGGCCAGCGCATCGGTATAGGCGATGTGGACCACCGGGTCATAGGGATTCTTGAGGGTATCACTGCCTGGACCGGCCGGATGCCGCCAAGAGGCGCCCGGTACGTAGCGCCACCAACGGCTGACATTGGTTAAGCGGACCGGCTCCGTTGAGGCCGTGAATACCAGGGATCCGGGGACCAGCATTCCTGGAGATGCGTCCGGGAAATCCTTTGGGTTGGGAGCGGTCTCTGCGACGGTGGTGTAACCGGTCGCAGTGACGAACCGGGCGAAAGCATCGTTCGTTACGACGGTTTCATCCATCCAGAACCCATCGATACGTACCCGGCGGATTGGCTGGGCGTCATTGACCGCTTCGCGGGTGGCGACCGTGCAGAATCCTGTGTTGGGAGCCACGGCTCCTTGGGAAAAGGTTCCTCCGGGGATCCACACCATGCCTTCCGGCGCCACCCTGGGCGGAAGCGCGGGATTGGGTTCGGTGAGTAGGAATGGCGACGTGGTGCCGGTGGGAATCTCCGTAGTCGTGGTGAGAGCTGTCTGGGCGGATGGATTTCCGTTGATGTGAGTCGTCGGCAGAACGTTGATGTCACTCAGGTAATGCCAAGCCAACCACGTGCCGCCATAACTGACCAAGATGAACAGTCCGATGCCGAACCGCCACCGAGGACGCATGAACAAGGGTTTCCAGGCGGTGGATGTGTCAGTTGGCTGGTTGTTTTTCATGGGATATCCGAATGTACTGGCGGGCATCAAAAGGACCAATCCACCTTATTTAAACCCGAAAAACGTGGTTGGTGGTTAGTGGTTGGTGGTTGGGGACTGCATCGCAATG
>JBILDK010000192.1:0-5652 GCA_044352625.1 Planctomycetota bacterium | reverse complement strand
CGGCGAAGGGATGAAAATCGATCACCGGCACGGCACCAGGCGGCGGTTCGGCGACGTGGGCGCCCCAGGCCTCGGGTTCGGGATTGTAGAGGTCGATGCCCACGGTCACTGGGTTGTGGCGATAGATCTGCCACGCAGCGAGATGCGCATCGGCCAACGCCGAGGCCTCGCGCGAGGCGGCCCAGGGCGACAGGCCGGCGCAACGCGCGGCATGCTCATAAATGACCGGGCTCAGGCGCATGATGCATGCCGTTCGCAGAAATCCTTGAACGAACGGCGGAAGGTGACGGCGAGCCGGTCAGCCGCGACCAGGCGGCAATCTTCCATCTCAAGCGGCACCTCGGCCGGCACCTGATTTTCACACATGCGCCGGTCCTCGTCGAGCACGCCAACGGCAAAGGCGACCTGCGCCTCGGGCGATGGTCCATCGAAGTCGGGCGAAATGGCCACCGCCCAGAACACCCGACACGTGGTCTCCGTCATCGGACTCGGTACATGGACCAGCACCCGCGCGTGACCATCGGCCCATTGCTGACGGATGGTCGTGACGTTGGGCAGGTGGCAACGCTGGCTGCGGTGATGACCCGACTGCAGGCGGCTGAGGTTGGCCTCGCCACCGGCCAGGGCGGGGAACTCTGCCTCCATGCGGAAGCCGTCCTCATGGTCGTGGATCTCGAATCGATCGATCAGCGGGCTTGCCGCGGTGCCCAGGCTTGCGCCATGGGCAAAGGCGAAGTGGCTCATGTCCAGGTAGTTCTCGATTTCGCGGCGGAAACCGCTGGCGAAGTCCATCGGCTCGGCAACCACGTAGGTCCACGCGGGATCCTCGAATGCGGGGATGTCAGGGATTGGCGCGATGGCCGGCGACTCGAGCAAAACCCAGACGAAGCCGTAGCGTTCGGCGGTGTCATACCCGGGGATGGCGAAGCCGGCTGGCGGCGTGGCCGCCCCCAGCGAAGGCACCGCCATGCAGGCGCCGCTGCCAGCGAAGCGCCAACCGTGATAGGGACAGGCGATCTCGTCGCCGTGTACTGACCCAATGCCGAACCGTGCCCCACGGTGCGGGCAGCGGTCATGGATCGCTCCAATCGCGCCAGAGACACCGCGCCACACCACGAGATGTACGCCGAGCAACACGACATTACTGATCTTTCCGGGAACAAGGTCGCGACCCAACGCGACCGGCTGCCAGGTTCGCCGCATGACCGAAAATGGCAGATGGCGGAGTTGGTGGTCGGGATCTTGGGTATGGCAAGCTGCGCTCATGACGGACATGATGACCTGAAGAATCCTGCAATCTTGGTTGAATCGGCTTTTCTCATCCTGGATGATCCGGCATGCGTTTACCACCACGGTGGCTGCCCGTATCGGTCAATCCAAGCGCCATTGGGCTTGCCGCATTTGCCAGTCGGCATGCTCCAGGCTGGTCGATGGCCAGGCGCAGCGAGCCGTGGCACAAGCTCGTGCTCGTGCTTTCCGGATCGATTCATGTGGAGCAACCACCTGGCGTGATGCGGACGTTTGGCGAAGACCACGTGGTACTGATCCCGGCCAGCGATGAGCACCGCCTGATCGACGCACCGGGCCGCCCGGCGGTGATCGTCGGGCTCTGCCTAGAGGCTCGTCGCCTGGAAGTGGTGTGCGGTTACGGATGGCCAACACTGGCACGTCGGCTCAGCGCAGGCCTGCCCGTGGACCAGGCCGGACGCGAGGCCCTGGTGCAGGTGGTGGGTGCGCTACTTGCCGCCCGCACGGCGGATGCGGCGGTAACGACAGCTGCCGCCTGGGGCGGCGTATTACAGATGATCGCGCTGGTGGCGCGGCCACCCACCCACCCAGCGCAATCATGCTCGTCAGTCGGGGTGGCGACTGCCTTGTCATGGCTGGATGCGCACATCACCCAGCCGATCAGTGTCGGGGAACTCGCCGCCCGCGCCGGACTCAGCTATCGCGCCTTCACCAGCCAGGTCCGCCGCAGCACCGGCGAGAGCGTCCTCGAACGCATCCTACGCCTTCGTCTCGACCGTTCTGCCGCCTTGCTGGCGTCCGGCATGCCCGTGACCAACGCCGCCCTGGCCAGTGGATTCGGCGATCTCAGCGGTTTTTACCGCCACTTCCGCAAGCGATTCGGCACCACGCCCAAAGCCTGGGGACGTTCATCCGCACAGGCGTGATCGGTAAGTGAACAGCCACCCGTCCGCTGGGGCGGTGGTTGCTCCATGGCGTGAGCCCTTGCCCATGGCTTTACCCGTTCACTGCCGGCAGCCGAGCCGAAGAAATCTGCCGCCGACAACCCACCCGCTCCTGCTCCCTTCGCCCAGGTTCACCCAGATCACGTTGAGCCTGATTCAGAACTGCGTGCGCATCGTCTCTTTGTAGGCCTCCACCAGCTTGTTGCGGACTTCAACCGCCAGCTTGAGCGAGATCTGGGCTTCATTCTGCGCGATCATCACCCGGTGAAGATTGTCGGTCTCGCCGCGTTCGACCGCGGTGATCGCCGCATCGTACTGATGCTGGGACTGATCGACCTGAGTGACGAAGTCGTTGAGCACGTCCTTGAAGGTCTTGCCATCGTCGGTGACCGGCGCCTGTGCGGGCAGGTTGCTCGGCCCGACGGGGGCGATCGGCTGGGCGCTGTACAGCGCGCGCATCGGATCGAGAGGCTGGCTCATGGCTGGATCCTATCCTATTCCTGGCCGAGGCGCAGCGCATTTTCATGCATGCGCAGCAAGCCACGAGCGGCGTTGGCATTGGCCTCGTAGGCCTTCGACGCGGTCATCAGATCGGTCAATTCCAGGATCGAGCTGATCTCAGGCACATGGACGATGCCCTCGGGATTGGCGTCGGGATGGCTCGGATCGTAGCGCGTCTCGTATTTCGGACTCGCCACGGTGGTGCTCTGCACCGCGCCGGTGGCGCCGCCCTGCTGGTCGAGCGCTTCTTGGAACAATACCCGCTGGCGCTGATAGGGCAGGCCGTCCGCCAAGCGGCGGGTATCGCCCGCGTGAGCAAGATTCTCACTGGCCACGGTCATGCGCAGGCGTTCGCCCGACATGGCGCTGGCGCTCATGTCGACCGCACTGAACAACGTACCGGGGCTGAACGAAATGGCGTCGGGCATGATTCAGTCCCTCGCGCTTACGGGGCCGGGCTGATCGCGGTGACGAGCAGCTTCTTCTTACCCTGCATCAGTGCGAGATACGCATTGTAGAGGGTCTGGTTCTGGGCTTGGCCCAGGGTTTCACGCTCGGTCGATACATTGTTGCCATCGTTATCCTCGGGCAAATCGTGACGTTCGTACACCGACGCCTCAATGTCCCGGGTGGAGGTTCCAGCAGCCAGGGCCTGCTGAAATGCCGCATCAAACTCCACCGCCTTGGTCTTGTAGCCCGGGGTGTTCTGATTGGCCAGGTTGGCGGCGTGGACGCGCGACTTCAGTGCGGTGGCATCCATCAGCTGTAAAAGCCGGCCAGCGTGGGGATCTTTGAAATACGGATCAGGGCCCATGCCAAGTTCAACGCAAGGAACGTTCCAATCCCGGGTCCAGATGCTGCGCCGGCAACCAGTTGGCGCGGCCAGCCCGTGCACACACTCACGCCACCCTCATGCCCATTCCCTCCGTCGTCCTTGAACGCCAGCAGACCCATCGCTGCCTGGATGGCCACCTGTGGGTCTATCGCAGTGAACTCGGAGCCTGGAGCGAGCCCCCTGCAGACGGCGCCGAGGTCGAAGTCCGTGACTGGCGCAACCGGTTGGTGGGACGTGGTTTTTATTCGGAATCCTCGCAGATCGCGGTGCGCTTGCTGAGCCGTTCGGCAGTGGCCCTGGATACCGCTTTCCTGCACGCCCGGCTACGCGCCGCCCTGGCCCATCGCCAGGTGGTGATGCCAGACCGTCCGGCTCGACGACTGGTGAGCAGTGAAGGCGACCTGCTGCCCGGACTGATCGTAGACCAATACGCCGATCGGCTGGTGGTCCAGGCCACCACGGTCGGTATGGACCGCCGCCTGCCTGCGATCCTCGACCTGCTGGTGTCCGAACTCGCCCCGCGCCAAGTGGTGGAACGCGACGATCTGCCGGTGCGACTCAAGGAGGGCCTGACCGAGCGCGCCGGCGTACTGATCGGTCCCACCGACACCACGCTGCGCCTGCGTATCGGCAGGGCCGAGGTCGAGGTTGACCTGCTCGATCCACACAAGACCGGCGCCTACCTTGATCAGCAGCTCAACCACGAAGTCATCGCGCGCTGGATCCGGCCGGGCGACCGGGTGCTCGACCTGTGCTCGCATCTCGGCGGCTTCGCCATCCACGCGCTGCTGGCCGGCGCCGGTCAGGCCCTCGCCCTGGACCAATCCCAGCGCTCGCTGGAAGGTGCCCTGGTCAGTGCCCGGCTGGCCGGAGTGGACGCGCGGCTGACCACGGTCTGCGCCGATGCCTTCACCTGGCTGGCCGAAGCCGATCGCGAGCGCGGCGCAGGCTTCGACGTGGTGGTGCTCGATCCGCCGTCCTTCACCCGCAACCGCGCCAGCGTGGCCCAGGCGCTCAAGGGCTATGACGACCTGCACCGCCGCGCCCTGCACCGGCTCGGTCAGGGCGGGCGACTGCTGACCTTCAGCTGTTCTCACCACATCAGCGCCACCGACTTCCTCGCCAGCGTCACCGCCGCCGCCACCGCCAGTCGCCGCACCTTGCGGCTCGATGCGGTGCTCGGCGCCGCGCCTGACCACCCGCTGCTGCCCACGGTGCCCGAAAGCGAATACCTCAAGGGCTTCGTGTTCACGGTGATCGAGGCGCCGACGCACCATGAACCGTGACCTCCTCGTCCGCCAACTCGACGCCCTGCTTGATCCTCAGCGCATCCGCGACTACGGACCCAACGGGCTCCAGGTCGAGGGCCGTGGCGAAGTTCGCGTCCTTGCCACCGCCGCCACCGCCAGTCAGGCGGCGATCGATGCGGCGATTGCCGCCGGGGCTGATACCCTGCTGGTCCATCATGGATTGCTGTGGGGCCACGAACAGCCGGTGACCGGCATGCTCCAGCGCCGGCTCAAGGCGCTGCTCGCCGCCGACTGCAACCTGATCGCCTACCACCTGCCCCTCGACGCCCACCGCGAGGTTGGCAACAATGCGCTGCTGCTGCGTCTGCTCGGGGCCGAACCCGAAACCGCCTTCGCACGGCACCACGGTATCGACATCGGCTGGCTGGGCACCTTGCCCACCGCGTTGGATCCCGCGACCTTCGCCGGTCGACTGGCGGCAGCGGTCGATCACGCCGTGGTCCACTGCCCCGGCGGCCCGGCCCTGATCCGCCGCATCGGCGCGGTCAGCGGCGGCGGCCAGTCGCACCTAGCCGATGCCGCCCGCGCCGGCTGCGATGCGTTCATCACCGGCGAGACCAGCGAACAGACCTGGCACGAGGCCGCCGAACTCGGCATCCACTGCTTCGCCGCCGGGCATCACGCCAGCGAGGACCTCGCCATCCACGCCCTCGGTGCACAACTCGCCGCCGAACACGGCCTGCGCCACGCGCCGCTGAAGCTGCTCAACCCGCTCTGAACGGCGCCAGGGCCGCGAGCGCATCCCACACCTCCTTGACCGGGGGCCAGCCGGCACGGCTGCCGACCGCCACGCCCTGGGGCGACCAGGGGCGGG
>JBILDK010000191.1:0-5682 GCA_044352625.1 Planctomycetota bacterium | reverse complement strand
CCACCGCGCACCTCCTGGGTGCGGCTCTCTGGCGCTGCAAGAGGCTCTTCCCTACCCACCACCCACCACCTGCGGCAGGCATGGTTAAGGCAGACAGTCGCAATCGTCCCAGCAATCTCCGCGTCTTGGCAGGCGTATCCGACGACCTAGGCTCATGCCAGGAGCAGTGATGATCAACCTTGGCGTCAACATCGATCATGTGGCCACGATTCGCCAGGCGCGGCGCGCGGTTGAACCGGACCCGGTGACCGCAGCCGCACTCGCGGAACTGGGCGGTGCCGACGGCATCACCGTGCATCTGCGTCAGGATCGCCGGCATATCCAGGACCGCGACGTGCGCCTGCTGCGCCAGACGGTGCAGGGCGTACTTAATCTGGAAATGGCCCCCAACGAGGACTCCGCCTCGGTGTTCCACCTCGCGGTGGCGGTGGTTCCTGATCAGGTGTGCCTGGTACCAGAGCATCGTCAGGAGCTGACCACCGAGGGAGGCCTGCGTGTCTCCACCGACGACACCCGCCTGCGTCATGTCATCGACACGCTCAAGGCCCGTCAGGTGCTGGTAAGTTTGTTCATCGAGCCGGATCCAGCCACCGTGCGCATGGCCAAAGACGTCGGTGCCGACGCGATCGAGCTGCACACCGGCTCCTGGGCCAATGCCTGGGCCGCCTGTCGTGGCCGCGCCGATAATCCCAGTCTGTGCCATGAACTATCGAAGCTTGAAGCGGCGGCAGACGCGGCCGCCCAAGTTGGTATCCGGCTGCATGCTGGTCACGGCATCAACTATGCCAACGTGGGCGACCTCCTGCACTTGCCGTTGCTACGCGAGCTGAACATTGGCCACGCCATCGTCAGCCGTGCGGTATTGGTGGGTTTCGAACGGGCGGTGCGGGATATGAAGACGGCTATCGCTGGCTGAATCAGACGCTCGTCAGACGGTGCAACGTCACCGATTACGCCATGGATGGATCCGCCACCGTTTCTGGGATCCGAGTCCGGGATCTGATAAAACCATATTCCGCACCGAAACCAATTCCGGGTTGAACGATCCCCTGGCGTGCCGGTGGGTTCCCTGCTTCCGCCTCGTCCCGGCCCATGTATCACGCTGCCCCGCCCATGCTCGATCTCCTGACTGCTCCCATCGCTGACGCCGCCGGATCCTTCCTCGGAGTCGCTCCAGCCCAGATTCAGGGCTGGTTCGCGCCACCGGCCAAGGGGGTCGCGGCCGACCTCGCCTTGCCCTGTTTCCAGCCTGCCAAGGCCAAGGGTGTGCCGCCCCCCAGGCTTGCCGCCGACCTGGCCGCACACCTTACTGCGGCGGGTTTTTCAGCCGTCGCTGCTGGTCCGTTTTGCAATCTGACCTTCTCCCCGGCGCAGGTCGCGAGCGCGCTGCTGCCGCCCCTCACCATCCAGCCGGTGATGGCGCTGCGGTCGGCGGTCGGGGCCGGACGCCGGGCGTGCCTTGATTTTTCCTCGCCCAACATTGCCAAGCATCTCGCTTTCCACCACATCCGCTCAACCATGATCGGCAACAGCTTGGCGCACCTGTATGCCGCCGCGGGCTGGCAGGTGACGCGGATCAATTTCCTGGGCGACTGGGGCACCGCCTTCGGCCGCTTGATCAGCGGCTGGACGCGCGAGGGCCTAACCATGGCTCAGCTCGACGCCGCGCCTGACCGAGTGACCTTCCTCAATGAATTGTATGTGCGCGCGAGCCAGGCAGCCAAGGGCGACCCGGCACTTGAAGAAGACGCCCGCCGCTGGTCTAAAAAGCTGGAGGACGGCGACGAGGCGGCCCGCACCCTGTGGCAGACCTTCAAGGACGCCAGCCTGGCCGAGTTCAAGCGAGTGTACGATCTGCTTGGCGTGACCTTCGATTCGTGGAAGGGTGAGGCGTACTATGAGGACAAGATGGGCCCGGTACTGGCCGAAATCAGCGCCAAGGGTTTGGCCAAAGAGGACCAAGGTGCACTGGTGGTGGATCTCTCGGCCCAGGGCTTCAAGAAGCCCATGCTGCTCAAGCGCGCCGATGGCGGGACGCTGTACGCGACCCGTGATCTTGCTGCGTGCGACGACCGTTTTGCGGAATATGCGTTTGCGCGCAGCCTCTATGTCGTGGATCTCGGCCAGTCCCTGCATTTTCAGGAGTGGTTTGCCTGTGCCAAGCTGCTGGAGCGCAGCTACGCTGACCGCCTGCGTCATGTCGGTTTCGGCGTGGTGCTGATCTGGAATGATGAGCCTGCCCCCGGCGAGCAACCGGGCTGGGCCAAGGGTCGCAGCCGCAATGGCATTCCCATGCTGTTGCGTGAAGTGCTTGAGGAAGCCATCGAGCGCGCCCGGGCCGTGGTTGCGGAGAAGAATCCCGAGATCGTCGGCGCCGAGCGCGAAGCCATTGCCCGCGCCGTTGGAGTCGGTGCGGTGGTGTTCAACGATCTCAAGAACGGCCGCACCAACGATGTGAAGTTCAAGTTCGAGGAGGCTTTGCGCTTCGACGGTGAGACCGGTCCATACCTGCAGTTTGCCCACGCGCGACTGTGCTCGATCGAGCGTAAGCATGCTGCCGCGAACCCTGAGGCCCCTGGGGCCGATCCGGCGCTGCTGCTGCGCAGCGAGGAAAAAGCCGTACTGCTTGCCATCGCCCGACTGCGCGGCGCGTTGGAACGCGCCGTCGACAGTGATGAACCCTGCGTCCTCGCCCAGGCCTTGCTCGTCCTGGCCAGCGCGGTGTCGAGCTGGCTCACCTCCGGCAATGCCGATCAAGCGGCCCGGGTGCTCTGTGCTGATGCGACCGTGTCCGCGGCGCGCCTTGCCTTGGTCAGCGCCGCCCGTGCCAGCCTGGGCGAAGGCCTGCGCCTGCTCGGCCTGATCGCGCCGGTGCGGATGTGAGATGTGATCGTCCGGCCGGCAATCTTCCCGCACCCGTACCCGCGGCCCCAGCCGCGACCGGTCTGCTGGGCCTCTGGCCCGCACCGCACCCGGCGCTTCGCGCCGACCGCACCGCCTCATTCTAAGGCTACATCATCATGCCGCTCTCAGCCCAACTCGACGTCGTTTTCGGTGCTCATCCCCAGAGTCGGGTTGATGTGTTCGTCCCCGACCGCAGCGACAGCCGTGCCCTGGTAGCGTTGTATGCCGGCGGCTGGTGGACGGCGCCGCGTCGCGAGGAGTTGCGCTCCGTAGCCCTGGTGCTCGCGGCCCAGGGCTGGCCGGTGGCGGTGGTCGGGGTGCGTCCCTTGGCCCTGGCGACCGGCGGAGATGGGGCACGCAACGGGGCCGAGGTCCTGGTGGATGCCCGCGCTGGATTGGACCGCGCCATCGAAGAGGCCGGACTGCTCGGTCTGCCACACCGCGACGCGATCCTGGTGGGCAGCGGCTCCGGCAGTTTGGTGGCGCTCACTCTGGGCCACCGCCTAGCAGTCAATGGCGGGAAAAACAGGGCGCCGCGGGTGCGTGGTGTCGTGGCAGCGGGGGTAACGCCCTCGCTTGACAAGGCCGATATCGCCCACACCCACCACATGGTCGCGGAACGCTTCGCCGGGAGCGAGGCCGCCGCGCTTTCGCCCATGGGCCTCGATCCCGCCGATTTTCCCGACCTGATGCTGCTGCACGGCGATGGCGATGGCGATGTCTCGGGCAAGGTGGTGGCCCGTTTCCGCGAGCGCTTCCCCGCGGAAACCCCGGTCGAATTCAGCCATCTGACCGGCCTGGGCCACCAGTTCCTTGAAGATCCGCACGGTAAGGGTCGCAGCGCAGTGGAGCGCCTCGCCGGCTTCCTCGACCGGCACGGGCAGATAACCTGAGTGTCAGGAGCTCTCCCCATGCGTGCTTTCCTCCTGCTGACCTTGACCATCGTTCTCAGTGCTGCCACCCTTGACGGTGTGAATGTTGGTTCGCCCGTTCACGGGCCGAAGATTGCGCCGACCGACCTTGAAGGCCGGGTGGTGATCTTCGAGTACTGGGGGGTCAACTGCCCGCCCTGCGTGGCCAACATCCCGCATATGGCCGAACTGGCCGCGATCGACCCCGAGCGCGAGCGGCTGGTGATCATCGCCAACCATTGCCAGCAGCCCGGGCGCACCAAGGAGGTCTGGCTGGCGAAGGGCGGCGGCGATCACATCGCGGTGATCGAGGGTGGCGAACTGAGCGGGGCCAATGTCAGCGGCATCCCCCATGTCTTTGTCTTCGACGGCTCGGGCAAGCAGGTGTTCGACGGTCATCCGGGCCAACTGACCGTGGCCCAGGTCACCGCCTGGCTGGACACGGCCAACGGTCCGGTGGTGGGCAAAGGGCCGTTCACCGCGGTGGCCAAGCAGGCCAAGGCGATCAATGAGCGCAAAGGCCCCATCGGCCCCGATGTTGCCAGCGTGCGCAAGCTGGCGGCCAAGGACGGACCAGCCCAGAGCGAGGCGAGCGCAGTCCTGACCAAGACCGAAGACTGGATCGCCAAGCAGGCGGCACGCTGCACCACGCTCAAGGACGAGGATCCATCCGCTGCCTTCACCCTGGCCACACGGATGGCTGGGTTGCTCAAGGGTGACGAGTCCGCCAAGGCCTTCGAGGACCTCGTCAAAGAGTGGCGCAAGGACAAGGCGATGGTGCGCGAGTTGCAAGCCGGCCAGTTCTTGGCCGAGATCGTCGCCCAGGCGGACAAGATCGGCCTGAGCAAGGGCGATCCCGAGGCCCGTCAGCGCAAGCAGGCCATGACCCAGATCAGCGAAGGTCTAGCGGCCATCACCAAGCGCTTCGCCGACACCAAGGCGGCGGCCACGGCCCAGGCCCTCGCTAGCGAATGGCGGCTCTGATCCTGTGAGTCTGGAAAGCGCCACCCACTGGGTCCACGACCTCTCGCCTTTCGCCATCCGCTTTGGCGACGATAGCGGCCTGCGTTGGTATGGACTGGCCTACCTTGCAGGCATCGCCTGGGGCATCTGGATGCTCACCCGTTGGTCGGCCCGCGGGCGCTTGCCCCTGACCGCGCCGCAGGTGCAGGATTTTGCGTTATGGGGTGGGTTGGGCATGATTCTCGGCGGGCGGATCGGCTTCTGCCTGCTCTATGGCTTTGACGAACTGCTCGCCAATCCGTTTGGCCGCTGGGTCGAGGTGCGTACCGCTACCGGATTGGTCAGCCAGTTCGAGTGGCCGTACCTGCTGCGCGTATGGGAGGGGGGCATGGCAAGCCACGGCGGCATCCTCGGCATGATCGCCGGATCCTGGTGGTTCGCCCGCCGCCGGCGCATCGATCCCGGGGTGTTGGCAGATGCGGTCGCGGCGGTGACGCCGATCGGGATTCTGCTCGGCCGACTTGCCAATTTTGCCAATGGCGAACTGTGGGGCCGCCCCTCGGACGTCGCCTGGGCGGTTATTTTTCCGCACGCCCCGCTCGTCAACGGAGTGATGGTGCCGCGCCATCCCAGCCAGCTCTATGAGGCCTTTGGTGAAGGGCTGGTGCTGCTGGCCGTGGCGGTCCTGGTTCATGCTCGTCACCGCCGTCCGTGGCTGACCAGCGGCGTGATCCTCGCGACCTACTCGGTGGTTCGCATCATCTGCGAGATTTTCCGCGAACCTGATGTAGGCCAACCGGTTTTTTTCGGCCTGATCAGCAAGGGCCAGGCATTCTCTCTGCCGGTGCTGGTGATTGGTTTGGTAATGATCGCTTGGGCCATGCGACGGCCGCCCGCGCCCATT
>JBILDK010000190.1:0-5746 GCA_044352625.1 Planctomycetota bacterium | reverse complement strand
GACCCCCATGAACCTGAGCCATGATGTCGTGATCGTCGGCGCCGGTGCCGCCGGATTATACGCTGCCTACTGGGCCTCCACCACCGCCGATGTCGCGGTGGTGTCCAAGCTCTTCCCCACCCGCAGCCACACCGGCGCCGCCCAGGGCGGCATCGGCGCGGCCCTCGGCAATGAGGAAGAGGACCACCCGATCTGGCACTGGTACGACACCGTCAAAGGCGGCGACTACCTGGGCGACCAGGACGCGCAGAAAATCCTGACCTTCGACGCGCCGCAGACGATCTATGAGCTGGAGCACCTTGGCGTGCCTTTCAGCCGCACGCCCGAAGGCAAGATCGCCCAGCGTCCCTTCGGCGGCCATACCCGCAACTACGGCGAACGCCCAGTGCGCCGCGCGTGCTATGCCGCGGCCCGCACCGGCCACGCCATCCTGCACACGCTGTACGAGAACTGCGTGAAGCAGGAGGTGAACTTCTACAACGAGTTCCAGGTCCTCGACGTGATCCTCACCGAGGACAAGTCCAAGGTCCTGGGCGTCACCGCCTATGACCTGCTCACCGGCGAGGTCCACGTGATCCACGCCAAGGTGGTGGTGTTCGCCACCGGCGGCGCCGGGCGCAACTACGCCATCACCTCGAACTGCCAGGCCAACACCGGCGATGCCCTGGGCATCATGCTCAAGGCGGGACTGCCGCTTGAGGACCTGGAGTTCGTCCAGTTCCACCCCACCGGTCTGGCGGGTCTCGGCATCCTCGTGACCGAGGGCGCGCGCGGCGAGGGCGGCTACCTCACCAACAGCAACGGCGAGCGCTTCATGGAGCGCTACGCGCCCACGGTGAAGGACCTCGCGCCCCGCGACATGGTCAGCCAGTGCATGTACAAGGAGGTCCTTGAGGGCCGCGGCATCGCCAAGACCGGGCGCATCTGCGCCGAGGACTACGTGCTGCTGCACCTGGAGCACATCCCCAAGGCCGAACTGATCAAGAAGCTCGAAGAAATCGTGGATTTCGCCACGACCTACCTGGGCATCAAACCGTGGGAGGCCCCCATCCCGGTGATGCCCACCTGCCACTACTACATGGGCGGCATCCCCACTGACAACGAAGGCCGCGTGCGCCGCAGCCACGCTGAGGGTGACATCGTCGAGGGCCTGTACGCCGCCGGCGAATGCGCCTGCGTCAGCGTCCATGGCGCCAACCGCCTGGGCACCAACTCGCTGCTCGATCTGGTGGTGTTCGGCCGCCGCGTCGGATTGCATGTCGCCAAGCACGTCGACGGCATCAAGCTAGGCAAGCTGCCCACGCTGCCCGAGAAACCGGTCACGGATCGCATCAGTGCGCTCAAGGCCGCCACGGGCACGGAAAAGCACGGCGAACTCCGCCGCGAGCTGTCCGAGATCATGATGACCCACGTCGCCGTGATCCGCACCCAGGAGGGCATGACCACCGCCCGCGAGCAGGTGCTGAAGCTGCGTGAGCGCTACACCAAGGTCGGCATCGACGACAAGGGCACGGTCTTCAACACCGACCTGATCGAAGCCATCGAATGCGGCTTCATGATCGACTACAGCCTCGCCCTGGTGGAGGGCGCCCTGGCCCGCGTCGAGAGCCGTGGCGCCCACGAACGCCAGAAGGCCAAGCCCGACGGCACGCTGGAGAAGCTGCCGCGCGACGACGCCAACTGGATGAAGCACACCTTCGCCACGCTCAAGGCCGACGGCACCGTCCAGCTCGACTACCGCCGGCCCTACATCGCCCTCGAACATCCCGAAGACGGTTGGGAGCCCGAGGTGATGGAGAAGCTCAAGCCCAAGGAAAGAAAATACTAGGATTGCCACCCGTCCGGTCGTCTGGGCGTCCGGTCGTCCGGTCGTCAGACAACCGCGGACGCGCTCATTTCTGGTGTTGCTGACCCGGTCGCCGTCACGACGACCGGACGACCGAACGACCGGACGACCGGACCTGATGGCCCCGATGGATCCAACCATGACCACGATCTCTAAAGTCACCAAGACCTTCCGCATCACCCGCTTCGATCCGGCCAATGACGCCGGGCCGGTGGTGAAGGATTTCCAGCTCGACTGCGATCCGATGGAGCGCGTGCTGACCGCGCTCAACCGCATCAAGTGGACCCAGGACGGCACCGTGTCCTACCGCCGCTCCTGCGGCCACGCGGTGTGCGGCTCCTGCGCCATGACCATCCAGGGCGCCTCGCGCCTGGCGTGCAAGACCCTGGTCAAGGACATCCCCGGCGACCTGATCGTCATCGAGCCCCTCAAGGGCTTCCCGGTGATCAAGGATCTGGTGGTCGATATGACGCATTTCTACGAGAATCTGCGCGCCATCACCCCGTTCCTGATCAATCACAGCCCCAAGCCGCCCAAGGAGCGCTACCAGTCGATCGAGGACTTCGAGCGCTTCGAGGACGCCACCAAGTGCATCCTCTGCGGCTGCTGCACCTCGTCCTGCCCGAGCTTCTGGAAGAACGACAGCTACCTCGGCCCGGCGGCCCTGCTCAAGGCCTGGCGCTTCGTCGGTGACACCCGCGACCATGCCGCCGCCGAGCGCCTCGACGCGATCAACGGCCAGAACGGGGTGTGGCGCTGCCACACCATCTTCAACTGCAAGGAAGCCTGCCCGAAGGAGATCGACATCCCGGCGGCGCTGTCGCAGCTCAAGCGCGCGGCGGTGTGGGGCGCGACCGCCTGAACGCGGCTTTTTCGGTTGAGGGATCCGGGCCGTTGGCATCCTGCCCGGCCCAGGAATTCCCGCATGCGCCATCCGACCCTGCTCGCCCTCGCCATGGTCACCGCCGGACCACTGGCCGCCGCTGATCTGATCCCCAACACCGACTCGGCCTTCGGCGTGGTGTACGAAAAGCCCATCACCGACGATTTCCAGATCGGCAAGATCGATGGCACCTGGGAGCGGGCCGACCGCTACGCTGCCGAGGCGATCTTCGCCGAGAAGACCAGGGACCGGCTGGTGCCGCGAGGGGGCTTCCACCTCGCCTATGATGACCGCAAAGGCACCACCGCGGGGAATGGCGTGATCGATGGTCACACCATCGTGACCGCCCTGACTGGCGGCGCCGAGGCACGCCTGTTCGACGGCCCGCGCCGCGCCCTGGATCCGCGGCTCGGCGTGCTGGGTCGCGCCGGGATCGGCTTCCAGGACGGCACCATTTCCAACCTGCCCACCGCCTACGGCGCTGCCTCGGGCGATCTCGCGCCCATCCGCTACGAATTCGCCCTGCTGTTCGAGGGCCGCGTCGAAACCACCTGGGGCCTCGAACTGATGGCTGGCCTCGGCACCACCTGGTGGTTCGCCAACGAGTACACCCGGCTCACCGTCAACACGATTCCCAACCCGCCCTCCGGCCAGAACAACGGCATTCCGCAGCCGACGCCCTACAACACCGGCGCCACCGCCACGGTGATGGCCGAGTACAGCGGCAACGAGACCTTCGCGCGCTGCGGCGCGTCCTGGCGGTTCTGAACGACTGAGAGCCTGAGCAGAAACCTCTGACCGAGGAGACGGCGGGGATCGTTGAGTGACCTCAAGGAAGACGAAACGAAGCGATACTGGAGGTATCGTGAGTGGAGTCTGACGCCGTGGGCGCCGACGAGATCCGACGTATCCGACCGAAGGGGTTTTTGCTCAGGCTCTGAGACTCAGCGCCGCCGGCCGCCACCACCACGGGCCGGGGCAGGCGGCGCTGAACGCTGCTGCACGCGCTGCTCGCCGCGGTTGCGCATCTGCTGCGTACGCTCGTAGCTTGGCGCAGGTTTGGGCATCGGCTTCGTCTCTGGGCGTTGAACAGGTTTCGCCTCCGGACGCGGCGTCGGTATCACCTCAGGCTTGGGCCGCTGCGCTGGCGTAGCCTCCGGCGCCCGATCTTTCCACGCGCCATTGTCGCGGACCTGCCAATTGCCGTCCTTGGCTGGACGACCGATGGTGCCGTCACGATCCACCGCCAGGTTCTCGCGGGCCGGGCGCTGGGCCGGTTGCGTGCCCGCCGCCGGGCGCTGGCGGTTCGCGGCATCCTTCAGGGCGGGACGTTCAGCCCCGGGCACACGGTCGTACAGGGCCGGACGCGAAGCGACTCGGTCGCCGCCGTTGATGGTGGTGCTGCGGTCGATGTTGACGGTGTTGTGGTTGATGACCGCCGCACCGCCGCATCCGTACCAGCCGTTGTTATGACCATTATTCCCACCGACCGCGATGCCCACGGACCAGTGGGCCCCGCCCACGCCGACCGTGGCGCCCCAGCCGGTCTGCGCGTTCCAGGTCAGGCCCACGCCCCAGGTCAGCGGCCGGGGATAATACAACGCCGGGCCATACCAGCCGGGATACGGATAGCCGGTGCCATACACCGGGCAGCCGTACCAGTTGTAATAGCCGAGGTAGCCCGGGGTGTAGCCACACCACACGTACTCGGGCGTGGACTCGTAGATCTGCACATACGAGCAGGTGCTCCAGGGGCAGTCCGCCGGCAGGTTGCGCAGGCCATCGGGAATCGAGGTGGCGACCGCGAGCGGCTTGAGCGGATCCGTGCCCTGGTACCACACGCCATCGCGGCAGGCATAGAACTGCCCGCCGGTGCGGAACACCGCATCGGCGGTGTTCTCTGCATAATCCACCGAACGGCCGCCGATCCCCACCCAGCGCGGATCGCCATCAAAGGTCACGGTGATGGAGGCGGTGCGCGGGATGCGCGCGGTCTGCGGGATCTGCTGCTGGGCCACCGCCTCATCGGCCTCGGGCGTACCGGGGACGTGGGCGCGCAGGTCGTCCCACTCCGACTTCTCCGGAATCGTGGCAAAGGCGGCGGGCAGCTCATCGGGCATGGCGAGTTCCCATGCGGCGTCATCGGTCAGGGTCTTGGTGTGGTACCAGCGCCCGGCGAGCAGCACCCAGTGCTGACCGGTACTGATCTCGACCAGCATTGGCGTGTTGGTGTTGGTCGCCCCAAGCAGCGCCCCATCGCCGATCGGCGCGAACGCCGGCTTGCCCGCGAACACCACCAGTTCGCTGGCCTCCTGGGCGATGATCACCTCCGGGGCCTTGGCGTCGGCGGTGCGCGCGATGGTGGTGGGATAGCCTGCTGCCTTCGCTGCCGCGACCAGGTTCCCGGGGGGCGAATTCTGCGGCACCGTCCAGGGGCCCGTCAGCGCCGGGGCCGTAAGCCAGTCATTGGCGCCGCGCAGCCAATAGACGCCGCTGCTGTCAATGACGATGAAGGCAGGTGAATTCACCACCCGCTTCAGGTCACCGGCATCGCGCACCTGCGGCGCCCCGTCGAGCACCACCAGCACCGCCGGCTCCTGGCGGATGAGGATGTGCGGCACCATGCGCGCGAGATCCGAGCGATCATCGCCGCCCGGTTCCTCAAGGGTGGCCGCCAAGCGGTCGAGGTCGATCTCGAAGCCCTGGGCGAGCACCGCGTCCTGGATCGCCTGCTTGATCGCGTCGCCATCATTCCCCGTTTTTTCGCCCGCCGCAGTGATGACCTTGGTGATGGTCACGGTGCGCGCCTTGGCTACATGCTGCTCGGCATCGATGTCGAGGGTGGCCGACAACCACAGCGCTCCGAACACCCGGTCGCCCTCGCCCTTGCCCGTGGCCAGGTACGAGGCCGCGGCGCGGCCGCTGAGCTGGTTGCCCTTCAGCCGCTCGGGCTGGGGCTGGTACAGCGTGATGACGCCGGAGGTCACCGGGATGTCGAGAGGCCAGGGCGGATCGAC
>JBILDK010000189.1:0-5797 GCA_044352625.1 Planctomycetota bacterium | reverse complement strand
GCGGCGATCCTCGACCACATCCTGGCCCGCGACCGGGAGGCGGCTGACTACCGTCAGGCCCTTGAACGCAGCCGCGTCATCGTCACCGAGACGGCAGGCATCATCGAGCAGCTCCTGCTGCTCACGCGCCTGGAATCCGGCCGCGAGCCGGTGCGGCCGGTGGTCATCGGACTGATGGATCCATGGGAGGACGTACTCGCCGGGGTGCGGGCCGCAGCCGGGCAGCGTGCCCTCGCGCTGCCCGAGGCGGGGGTCGGGGCGGGGATCCAGGTGCACGGTGACCGCGCGCATCTGCAGCTCGTCCTGCGCAACCTGCTCGACAATGCCGTGGCCCACGCCCCAGAAGGGTCGGCTATCGCTATGACGCTGGAGCAGATGGAGGACAGCCTGGTGCTGCGGCTGAGCAACCCCAGCCCCGGCCTGAGCGAGGCCATGCTCCCGCGGCTGGACGAAGCCTTCTGGCGTGGCGAGGAGGGCCGGGGTTCCACCGGCCGGCATGCCGGCCTCGGCCTGGCGCTCTGCCGTCGCCTGGCGATCCTGAACGGCTGGGAGCTGGGTTTCTCCCTTGCCGCAGGACGGTTCACGGTGTCGCTGCGGCTGCCCAAGGCGCCACGGGGCCCCTTGGCTTTGGCCGAGCCAGGCATCTTGGCTTTGGCCGAGCCAGGCATCTGATCGCACCATGTCCTATCTCGACGATCCGCGGGTCTACTTTGCCGCCGAGCGTACGCTGCTCGCCTGGATCCGGACCGGCATCACCACCATCGGGCTTGGCTTCGTCGTCGCCAAGTTCGGGCTGTTCCTGCGCTTCCTCGCGCCCCATGACGCGATCCCGGTCCACAAGCAGGGCATCTCCCTGCTGATCGGCCTGGTCCTGGTCGTGCTCGGAGCGGCGACCTGCCTCGGGGCGGCGGTGCAGTTCCAACGCTTCGTCAGGACGCTGTCGCCCCAGGAGCTGCCGCCGCGTTGGGCTTCGTCCTTCGCCGGGTGGATCGCCTATGGCATGGCCCTGAGTGGTCTGGGGCTCGCCATGTATCTGGTGTTGTGACCTGCCGCGGGTCAGTAGCTCGCCTTGTCCAACGCCACCTTGCCGCGGAACACCCAATAGATCACGCCGGTGTAGGCCACGACGAGCGGCATGCCGATGAGCGCGATCACCAGCATGATCTCCAGGGTCTTCTGCGAGGATGCGCCATTGATGATGGTCAGGGAGTTGGCCGGATCATTGCTGGCCAGCAGCAGATTGGGGTAGAGCCCGATTCCGATCAGGGTGACGAGCAGACCGATGGCCGCGCAGCTTGAGAGGAAGGCCCGGAGCTCGCGGCCATGGAAGATTTCGCGCGGGACATTGGCGACGGCCAGCATGGTCAGCACCGGCACCAGGAACCAGAAGGGCTGGGCGCGCATGCGTTCCGCCAGGTGCGGCTGCCACAGCAGGGTCGCCATGGTGGTCAGCACGTAGAGGATCACGAAGGCGATGATGAGCGGCCGGACCCAGTCGCGAATGCGCGCTTGCAGGTCTCCCTCAGTCTTCAGCACCAGATAGATCGCCCCATGCATGGCGAAGAGGACGACGGTGGTGACGCCGACCAGCAGCGCGAAGGGATTGAGCATGTCGAGCAGGCCGCCGATGAGGTTGTGCTGCGCGTCCATCGCCACGCCGGCGGCAACATTGCCGAAGGCCACGCCCATGAGCAAGGCCGCGCCCAATGAACCCACCGCGAAGGCGATGTCCCAGCCCTGCCGCCAGCGCGGCGAGGGCCGCTTGCTGCGGAACTCGATGGCGACGGCGCGGAAGATCAGCGTCACCAGCAGCAGCATCAGCGCGGTATAGAAACCGCTGAAGGCGCTGGCATAGACCTCGGGAAAGGCGGCAAAGAGGGCGCCGCCCCCCGTGACCAGCCAGACCTCGTTGCCGTCCCACACCGGGCCGATGGCGTTCATCGCCAGACGGCGCTCGGTGTCGCCCTTGATGAACAGATGCAGGATGCCCACGCCCAGGTCGAAGCCGTCGAGGATGGCATAGCCGGCCAGGAGGACGGCGACCAGGATGAACCAGATGGTGTTGAGGTCCATGGATCAGCCCTCCCCGTCTGCGCGATGGCCCGCAAGGGCCCCGGTGATCTTCTGAGGCAGTTTCAGCAGCGGACCCTGGGCGTCCTCGGGATCGGGGCCATGCTGGATCTTGTCGTTGAGCAGGTAGATGAAGGCCGCAAACAAGCCGATGTAGACGGTGGTGAACAGGATGAGGCTGAAGATGATTTGCCTGCTGCTGACGTTGGGCGAGACCGCGTCCCTGGTCTTCATCAGGCCCTGCACGATCCAGGGTTGGCGGCCGATCTCCGCCGCCATCCAGCCGAGCTGGTTGGCCAGCTGCGGACCCAGCACGGAGAACACCAGTGTCCACAGCATCCAGCGCTTGGACTCCAGCGTGCCGCGCCACCACAGGAACCACGCCAGCAGGGACAGGCAGATCAGCGACATGCCGATGCCGACCATGGCGTGGTAGGTCTGGAACGTAATCTGCACCGGCGGGCGCTCGTCCCGGGGAATCGCGTCGAGCCCGGTCACTGGCGTAGTGAAGTCCTGGTGGAGCAGGAAGGAGGTGCCACCGCCGATCACCAGACCCTTCACCGTCTGGTGTTCCTCATCGACCCAGCCGGCGATGGTCAGATCGGCCGGGGCGCTGGCCGGGTAGTGGCCCTCCATGGCGGCAAACTTCGCGGGTTGGTTCTTGGCCACCCCATCAGCCGAGGCATGGCCGGTGACCAGCTGCAGGAGCGAAGCGACCACAGCGAAGATCAGGGCGACCTTGAGCGAGGCACGGGCGAAGACCTCGTGTTTGTGCTTCAGCAGATACCAGGCGCTGATCGACAGCACCAGGAAGGCACCCGCCAGCCAGGCGCCGACCAGGACGTGCGACAACCGATCCATGCTGCTCGGATTGAAGACCAGGGCCCAGAAGTCGGTGATCTCGGCACGCAGACCGTTCGGTCCCTGGACGACATGGTAGCCGGCCGGGGTGTGCATCCACGAGTTGGCGACCACGATCCACACCGCGCTGAAGTGCGCGCCGAGGCAGACCATGAGGGTGGCGAAATAATGCATTTTCGGCCCGACCTTGTCCCAACCGAACAGCAGCAGGGCGAGAAAGCCGGATTCGAGGAAGAAGGCGAAGATGCCCTCGGCCGCCAGGGCCGAGCCGAACACATCACCGACGTAGCGGCTGTAGGCGGCCCAGTTGGTGCCGAACTCGAACTCCATGACCAGGCCGGTGGCGACCCCGATGGCGAAGGTCAGGGCGAAGATCTTGGTCCAGAACCGCGCGACCTGTCGCCACAGCGGGTCCCTGGTCTTGATATAGAGGCCCTCGACGAAGACGAGGAAGAGGCCCAAACCGATCGACAAGGGCGGGTACAGATAGTGGAAGGCGACGGTCAGCCCGAACTGGATCCGGGCGAGCAGGACGGCAGTGTCATCCATAGGTCAAACGGATTACGTCGTACATCGCCACGCACCAGGGTCCGCCAGGTCGGATGGAACCGGTAGCGTCGATGCTACCGGTAGCGCAGGACGTGGCGCTGCGGCCCTCGAGCACCTCCTCCCGGGCCGTGTCGGCGGGGCGCTCACGAACGCGAACAGGCGGCCCCGCCGTCGCGCAAACCCAGCTTGCGGAAGAGCCACTCCGGGGGCAGGAGCCGGGGGCAGCACGCATCCCAGGCACACGTCACCGGAAGGCATAGTGAGCGTACCATCATCCTGCAACCGCCCCGTCATTCAGCCTACGCAGACAACCATCGACGTGAGCTGGAAGGACGTGGTACACACGTGCCGGTCGAGAAGCACCCCGCAGCCGCATACAGAGCCCGCCACCAAAGCCGGCGCCTGGGTAGTGCCTGTGCTCGTGCTGGACGAATAGAAACGGCTGGCTATCCCCTTCTCGCATACAGCCCAACCGACAGGTTGTGGCGATTATGCAACACATGCAGTCAGGCGGGGGTAAACGTGGACACGTCGCGCGGGTGGCGCGGCCACACATTAAGTCCCTATGCTCGGATCAGACGGCGTCGCCGTTGCACCAACGCGAGAGTCAAGGCCAGCAAGGCCCCCAAGACGCCACCCTGGCCACAACGCGCGTTTTCATCGTCATCCGCCAGCAGGGGTAGTGCCTGTGGGTCCCCCTGTGCGGAGGGGATCGGATTCACCGTGATGTACACCACGATGGAGTCGGTCAGGCCGCCGTCGCTGACCTGAACCACGAAGCTGTCAGTGCCGGTGAAGTCAACCTCAGGGCTATAGCCGATGGTGGTACTCAGGCCGGTGCCACTGGCGGTTGCGGTGCCGTGGGCAGCCGGGCTGCTGATGCTCCAGGTCAGGGTCGTGGGGGTGTTGGCGTCGGTCGCGTTCAGGGTCAGGCTGAACGACGTCGGCGTGCTGTTCATGTTCATGGTCACATCGATGCTTTCACCCTCGCTGATCACCGGGTTATCTGAGGCGAGTGCGACCCGGACGTGCACCAGGATGGTATCGGTCAGTTGGCCGTCGCTGACTTCGACCACGAAACTGTCGGTGCCGGTGAAATCAGCCGTCGGGGTATAGCCGATGGCGGTACTGAGGCCGGTGCCACCCGCAGTCGCAGTGCCGTGGGCTGCCGGGCTGCTGATGCTCCAGGTCAAGGTCGTGGCGCTATCAGGATCCGTGGCATGGACGGTGAGACCGAACGGGATCGGCGTGCTGTTGGTATTCATGATCACCGTCGCACTCCGTCCGGCCGAGGTGTAGATCTGACCGTAAGCAACCACGGCAGCGAGCTTGGTTCCGTCGCTCGACGAGGTGATGGAGTACCAATTGCGACCGCTGTCGCGGGCGGTCCAGGTGGTCCCGCCATCGGTCGAGGTGTAGATCTGGCCGAAGTACTCCACGGCAGCAAGCGTGGTCCCGTCGCTCGACGAGGTGATGGATTGCCAATAGCGGGCAGATTCTCGGGCGGTCCACGTGCTCCCGCTATCGGTCGAGATGTACATCTGGTCATCGTACGCCACGGCAGCGAGCGTGGTCCCATCGCTCGATGAGGCGATGGAGCGCCAATTACGGTCGCTGTTCCGGGCGGTCCAGGTAGCCCCGCTATCGGTCGAGGTGTAGATCTGGCCGTAGCCCGCTACGGCCGCGAGCTTGGTCCCATCGCTCGACGAGGTGATGGAGTTCCAAAAGCGATTGCTCTCCCGTGCCGTCCAGGTGGCCCCGCTATCGGTCGACGTGTAGATCTGGTCGTTCCATGCCACGGCAGCGAGCTTGGTCCCGTCGCTTGACGACGTGATGGAGTTCCAATAGCGGTTGCTCTCCCGTGCCGTCCAGGTGGCCCCGCTATCGGTCGACGTGTAAATCTGGCCACCGAACGTTACGGCAGCGAGCTTGGCCCCGTCGCTCGACGAGGTGATGGAATACCAAGCGCGGTCGCTGTCGCGAGCGGTCCAGGTGACCCCGCTATCGGTCGAGATGTAAATTTGGCCACCATACGCCACGGCAGCAAGCTTGGTCCCGTCGCTCGACGAGGTGATGGACGACCACGTACGGTTGCTGTCGCGGGGAGTCCAGGTGGTCCCGGCGGGCCCCGGCTCTCCACCACTGATGCGCGGGGCGTCTGCGCCCGGCGTCAGGGTCACGTTGATCGTGATGGTGTCGGTCAGCAGGCCGTCGCTGACCTGGACATCAAAGCTGTCGCTGCCGTTGAATTCCGCGTTCGGAGTGTAGTCGATGGGGGCGTTGGGGCCGATGGCGCTCACCAGGGCGGTGCCGTGGG
>JBILDK010000009.1:0-18432 GCA_044352625.1 Planctomycetota bacterium | reverse complement strand
GGTTTCACCCCCGGTGAGATGCAGGTGTTGACGGAAACCCGCCAAACCGGCGCCTAGACCACCTCCCGCATTCCCCATTTCGCGCCCTGTCAGTGTATGATTCCCCCGCCGCTGCCCCCCATCCGACACCTTGGCCTGTCCTCGGGCCATCCCTAGGCTTCGCACCTCCTGGGGATCTCCTCGGGCCTGAAGGGGAGCCGCCATGGCTGACATGATCGACGCCAAAGAAGCCAAGAAGATCCTGGCTTGCGATGACGATACGCTCAATAACCACATCAACAGCGGCGGCATCCGTGCCCAGCGCGTGGGCGGCAAGCTCATGCTCAACAAGGATGATGTGCAGAAGCTCGCCGGCGACGGCGATGACGGCACCATCGTCCTGACCGGCGACAGCGACAACCTTTCGATCGATCTCGGCAAGGTGGTGGACGACACCAGCGAGACGATCATCCAGGCTCCCTCCCAGTCGGCCAAGACCGGCACCCAGTCGATCACCTTCGGCGAGGACCTGGAAGTCGTCAACTTCGACGACAAGAACACGCAGGCCCTGGGCACCGAGGGTCTGAATTTCACCGATCAGAACACCGCGGTGCAGACCGCCGTGGGCGAGACCGAGATCGGCGGCACCGGCGAGGTCGACAGCACCGGACAGAATGATGGCATGTCGGCCAACAGCAGCCAGCGCAGCGTGCGCTCGAACCGCGCCAAGGTCGAGGTCGCTCCGCCTCCCGGCTGGGTGGTCGGCTTGATGGCTGCAACCCTCCTTGTCATGCTGCTGGCTGTAGCCCCCTTCTACTTCCTTGCCATGACCTCCCAGGACGGAACCGACGCCAAGGGTGCCCAGAAGCGCGGCGTGGACGACAGCGGCTGGTCGAAGCTGGCCGCCTTCACCGCTGGTTTCACGGTCGAGCCCGACGCCAAAAAGGCGAAACAGCTCAACCCTGACGTCGAATACGCCGACATGAAGGCGGTCGACAACCAGGCCACGTGGCGCCACAAGTCCTACCGTGGTGACGCGACCGTCGAGGATAAGCGTGACAGCTTCGTCATCGACAAGGTCGACGACAAAAAGGCCACTGCCTTGAAGGGCGGAAAGGTGTACGACATCCGCGAGATCAAGGACGGCGAGTTGACCAAAGAAGTCGTCGACATCGGCCTCTCCGCCGAGAAGTGACTATTGAGGGCCGTCCCGGCCTACCTAGCGTGCGCCGCACCGGAGTCTGACCCATCATGAACGCTCGTCTCGCCCTCCTCCTCGTCCCCGCCCTTGCCATCTTGACCATGAGCGGGTGCGACACCCGTTCCAAGAAGGTCCAGTCCGAGGCCGCCGGCCCCGCTGCGAACCCGGCCGCCGAGTCCCGCATCAAGCAGCTCGAGGACGACAATGCCCAGCTCCAGGCGCGCCTGGACGAGGCGCGCAAGCGCCTCGAAGAAGGTCAGGGCGGCGACCTTGGCAGCGACGTCAAGACCATCAGCGGCGGCGCCATCGAAGGTTTCGAGCCCACCGCCGCCGGCGGCGTGGCCCTGCCCGACGACTTCGCTTTCGCCAAGGGCAGCGCCAGCCTGAACGAGGCCGGCGAAAAGGCCGTGGCCCGCCTCGCGGCGCGCCTCAACGAAGGCGACAATGCCGGAGCCGCCATAACCGTGGTTGGCCACACCGACAGCTCGCCCGTCAGCCGCCCCGCCACCAAAGAGAAATTCGGCGACAACTGGGGTCTCTCGGCCGCCCGTTCCGCCGCGGTGGTCCGCGCCCTTGAGAAGAACAACATCGACCCCAAGCGCCTGCTCGGCAGCTTCCGTGGCGAGCATCAACCGCGCGTCGCCGTGGCCGCCAGCGACAAGTCTGAAAAGCACGCCGACGACCACGCCGCGAACCGCCGCGTCGAAATCTATCTCGCCAAGTAATTACTGTTTCGCATCAAGCCCCAGCCATCGCCGATGGCTGGGGCTTTTGTTTTACCCTGGGGACTGTGGTTGGTGGTTGGTGGTTGGTGGTTGGGGAATGCATCACAGCGCGTTGGGACCCTGTTGTTCGGCACCAAATGAGTGATCCGCAGCGGCGCTGCAATTGGCTGTCTCCCAAACACCAGAACCCAACCACCACCCACCTTTCAGCCGGCCTGGAATGGCTTCCTTACGCCCCCGGGACCATATGGTTCCGCCCCCGTGCTGCGCGCGCTTCTGATCCTTGCCGTTCTCGTATCCTGGTCGTCGGCTGCCGTGGTGGCCGACCAGGCCCTGCGCTACGTCAATACCGAAGTGCTGACCATGGGCGATGTGGCAACCCGCAATCAGATGCGCGTGGCCGAATATACCCGACGCGGCATCCCGATTCCGCAGACCCGCGCCGAACTGATCGCGTTCAGCAAAGAGACGCTGGATGATCTCACCGATGAGTCCCTGCTGGTACAGGAAGCCAAGGGCATGGGCGCAGAGCCGGATCGCGAGGCGATCATCCAGGAGGTCCTAGAAGCGGCCAAGGCCTTAGGCAGCGCCCTGACCCTGCGCGAGCGCACGGAACAGATGCGCTTGGTGATGCGCACGCGTACGGTCGAGCGCATTCTGGGCTATTACGAGAGCCTCATGCCGGCTCCCGGGCCGCAGGACCTGGAGCGGATGTACGCTGCGCGCACCGCGGATTTCATGCGCCCACCGCGGGTGCGCGTGCTCCAGATCCTGCAACGCCCCTCACCGCCCGAGGCCCAGGGCGAGTTGCGCACCGGGCGCAGCGCCCTCATGCGTAGTGCCCAGGGGGCTCCGGATCCCAACGTGCAGGAGGTGGTCAAACAGCACCTCGATGCGTTCCTCGCTGCCCGCGATGCAGTCGGGCAGGACACTGCGCTGGCTGGGCTGGTTGCTGACTTGGCGGCGATGCCGACCACGGAGCTCGACAACCGCAGTGCCGAGATCGTAACCCGTGCCCGCGAACTCGCGCAAGCGGCGGCAGGCCTGCGCGATTCCGCCAGCGTGACGGCCCTGCTCGCCGCCGAGCGCATGAACCTGGCGGCGCGCTGGGGCCGGGATCGTGAGACCGCCTTCCGCGAGGCCGCCACGCGCCTGAGCCAGGGCGCCAATGCCGCCAATGGCGGCCAGCTCGGCTGGATCGAGCCCGGCACCTACAACCGCGCGTTCGACAATGTGGTCTTCAACCTCACCCCGGGCGCCGTATCCGAGGTCTTCGCTACCGGTGATGCGCTGTGCGTGGTCATGGTGGCCGAACGCGAAGAGGCGAAGTCGCGCCCTTTTTCAGAAGTCGCCGGTGAGTTGGAGATGCGTGACCGACGCCAACGCCGCGAGCAGGTGCGCGCGTTGGTTATCCGAATTTTGCGCGCCAAGGCCTCCGTCCGCGATGTCGCCAGCCTCGATCGTCTCGGCCGCTAAAAGGAACCCCATGCACCCTGCCTCCCTGACTCCGCTTGTGGTCGTCCTCCTCGCCGTCACGGGCTGCGGCCAGGGCGATTCCGCGGGCCTGCGCATCAGTGAACGCGGCATGTACCTGCACACCGCGGCCAACTACACAATCGACACCGAGAAGACCATCGTCGAGCATTTCGCCAAGGAGCTCGGTCCGCACTGGACGATGGCGATCACGATCACGCCGTTGCCCACCTTGATCGACGCGCGTAACGACCTTGACCGTGAGTTCCGCTGGCGCGAGGTCACCGCCGCCGTGAGCTTGAGCGGGACCGGGCTGCAGAGCGAGGTGCCAGTGCCCGAGGCGCGCATGCGCGGCGAAATTGAAGAATTCCTGCGCAAGCTGCAGACCCCGCCTGGCGGGGCCGTGACAGTGACCATCACCCGCTCCATCGCCGCCATCGATCATCCCCTGGCCACCACGCCCCAGCCACCGGTGCCGCACGCCGGGGCCGCAGCGCGCAGCTATGTGATCCAGGCCGGCGACACCCTGGCCGAGATCAGCAGCGTGTTCTACGGCTCGCCGATCCACTGGCGTACGCTGGTGGCCGCCAATCCCGGCCTCGACCCTGCCAACCTGACCCCCGGTCAGGCCCTCACCATCCCACCCAAGCCCTGAATCCCGTCATGATTTTGAATCCCCTCGCCGAAGCCGCCAACGCCGCCCTCGCCAAGGAATGCCCGGTTGCCCTCGCAGTTCTCTCGGAGCGCGGCAAGCGGTTCTTTTTCCCAGCCAAGGGCATCCTCGCCCAGGGGGCCGAGGCCAAGCAGAAAGCGACGGTCGCCAATGCCACCGTGGGCATCGCCACTGAGAACGGCCAACCCATGCACCTGGCCAGCGTGCACCGGCACTACCAGAACCTGACCCCGGCCGAGGCCTACGACTATTCACCCAGCTACGGCAAGCCCGACCTGCGTGCAGCCTGGGCCAAGAAGCAACGTGAACAGACGCCAAGTTTGGCCACCCACCCGATCTCGAACCCGGTGGTAACCAATGCCCTCACCCACGGCTTGGCGGTGGTCGGCGACCTGTTTCTCGATCCCGGCGACGTGGCTCTCTCGAGCGACCTGATGTGGGAGAACTACAACCTCTCCTGGGAAACGCGCTTGGGCGCGCGCATTCAGACCTACCCGTTCTTCGATCGTCACCTCACCGGCTTCAATATTGCCGCTTTCACCGAGGCCCTGGCCGAGCACCGCGGCAAGAAGCTGGTGGTTGCGCTGAATTTCCCCAACAACCCGTCCGGGTACACTCCGACCGTGGCCGAGGCCGGGGCGATCGTCAATGTGTTGACCGCCGCGGCCCAGGCCGGCAGCAAACTGGTGGTGGTGTGCGACGACGCCTATTACGGGATGTTCTTCGACGATGCCTGCCTCAAGGAATCGATCTTCGGCAAACTCGCCCAGGCCCACGAAAATCTGCTCGCGGTCAAGGTTGATGGCGGCACCAAGGAGGCCTTTGTGTGGGGTCTGCGCGTGGGCTTTCTGACCTACGGCATCAAGGGCGGCACGCCCGCGGTGTACAAGGCCCTCGAGGACAAGACCGCCGGGGTGATTCGCGCGGTGATCTCCAACGTCACGTCGAGTGGCCAGTCGATCCTGCTCAAGGCCCTGGCCAGCCCGACTTTCGCCAGCGAGCAGGCCGCCAAGGTGGCGATCCTCAAAAGTCGCGCCGCGGTCACCGCCATCGCCTGCCGGCTGCCGGCCTACGCCGACTGCTGGGACGTCTACCCGTTCAACAGCGGTTACTTCATGTGCCTGCGTTTGAAATCCGGACTCAGCGCGGATGCAGTGCGCCTGCGCCTGCTCGATGACCACGGGGTCGGCACCATCGCCCTGGGCGTCAGCGATCTGCGCGTGGCCTTCAGTTGCCTGACCGAGGCCCAAATCCCGGGAGTCTTCCAGGCTATCGCCACGACCGTGCGGGCGGTCCGCGGCCATTGATGCTGCGGCGGCGTTGCGCCCTGCGCATCCTCTCCTAGGGTGGACGGGGGCATGAACGATCGCGACCACCATTCCGCCCGCGCCACCCCGGCGCGCCCCCTGCCGGCCCTCGGTCACCGCAGCACCAGCCCCTGGTCGCAGCAGGTAATGTTGCGCCTCCACGGCCAGGGCGGGACGTCATCAGATCCGCTGTGGAGCTACCGCACCCGCAAGGACCAGTGGTTATGCCCATACTGCTTGGCGGTGATCAGCAAACGTCCCCAGCGCACCTATGAGGATTCGATCGCTCTGCATCTCGACGGCTGCATGCGTTTCGCCGCCGGCAGGGGTCAGACGCGCAGCGTGGCTGATATTTCTGAGGCCTACGCCGTGGCTGAACTCCAGGCGGCGGTCGAGACCGATCCGGTATGGCAGGTGCACGATGCCGACAATCTGTGGTTCTGCCCCAGTTGTCTCGGGCGCCAGCCCACGGTGCGCTGGCGCGGCGCGGTCGACTCATTTCTGATCCTGGCGATCCGTCGTCATCTCGGGGTCTGCGCCCCATACCACACCGGATCGGTGCAGAGTCTGGAGGCCGTACACGCCGCCCGCGAACACGAAGCCCACATCGTCAGCCTCGCCCGCTGGGTACACCAGCAATTGCAATTCGAGGTCTGGCGCTTCACCGCGTATGATGGCGCTTGGATCTGCCCGTTCAGTCTCCGGCCGCAACCCGGCATCCGCCTCAATCCGGCCGAGGCTTGGCTGGTCGCCCCCACCGTCATCGCCCGGTATCTGGTGACCTGTGCGGAATTCGACCCACGCCAACCCCGGCTGCACAGTGCGGCTGAACTCGTCGCTGTCGCAGGCGGACCGCCGCAACCGTATCCGGGGATGACCCCGACCCGTATCGCCGCCTCGGGGCCGCGGGTGGCGATGCCCCTGAGCCACGCCACTCAGGCGCCAAGCTCCACCAGCCTCACACCGCTCAGCTCCTCCCTCGCCCAGTCGCGCGCCCGACTGGCCTCGCCGCTGCCCTTTCCGGTCGCCACCGTGGCGCAGCCGCCACCGCTCGTCGCCGCCGAATCCGAGACCGAAGCCGAGCCTCCCAACCTCGCCTGGATGGATGACCTGGACACCAGCCGGGGTGATACCGCCCGGCAACAGTCGCGTTACGAACGCAGTGATGTCCATGGCGCGGTCGAGTTGCAGAAATCCATTCTTGGTGGCATGCCCGAGATCCCCGGCTTCGCCCTCGCGTCGCGGTTCGAGCCGTCTCATGACATCACCGGGGATTTCTACACCTTTATCGCCCTGGAGAACGGCGATACCGCCTTCGCCCTGGGCGATGTCAGTGGCCACGGCATGCAGGCCGGTCTGGTGATGTCGATGACCAAGAAAACGATCGAGATCTATGCCCGCCAAGGCGGCACTCCCGTCGAGGTGCTGAGCAAGGTCAACGATGCCCTGGCCGACGACTTGGCGGGCAAGCTCTTCATCTCGCTGGTCTATGGAATCATCTCGCCCGAGCGCCAGACCATCACCTGGGCGCGGGCCGGGCACACCCCGGTGCTGCGCTACAACCTCCATTCCAAGGAGCAGAGCGAGATCGCGCCGGCCGGCATGGTGGTGGGCATGCGCGCCGGCGCTTTTTTCCGTCAGAGCATCGCCGAGGTCGCCCAACGTTATGCGCCGGGCGACGTTTTTCTGCTCTACACCGACGGCATCATCGAGACTACCAATCGCGACGGCGAGGAGTTTGGTCCGGAGCGCTTGGCCGAGATCCTGCGCCGGCACGCCAGCGAGGGTCCTGAGGCCCTGGTCACCCACGTCATGGACCACATGCGCCACTTCCGCGGCTCGGGGCCCCAGGCCGATGACACCACCCTGCTCGCCCTGGCTGTTCTGTGACTCCTGGCTCCGCCCGATGCGTGGCTCTAGTGGCATGGTTCGAGCTGGTTGTTAGGGTTCACCCATGAGGCTGCACATGGCGGCCCTGACCAACAAAGGCAGGGTTCGTAACAACAATGAGGACAGCGTCTACGTGGACGTGCGCGACCGGGTCGCCATCGTCTGCGATGGGATGGGAGGCCATGCCGGTGGCCAGGTCGCCAGCGATCTCGCGGTACAGGTGATGTCCAACGTGCTACGCCAGCTCAAGCCTGGCGAATGGCAGGACGAGCACCTCGTGGTCGAAGCGATGAAGAAAGCCGTTTTTGGCGCCAATGACCACATTCTGGGGCGCGCGCGTATTGACCCTGATCTCTACGACATGGGCACCACCGCCGTGGCCTGTGCTTTCATGTTCGACCGGGTGATCACCGCCAATGTCGGTGACAGCCGGATCTACCGCATCCTTGATGATGGCAGCATCGAACAGCTCTCCAGCGACCACAGCCTGGTGGCGGAGCGGGTGCGTGCCGGGCTCCTGGATCCCGAGAGCCAGGAGGCGCACATGCTGGCCAACATCATCACCCGCGCCCTGGGCATGGAGCAGATCACCGTCGACATCACCATCGAGGACCTCCACGAGGGCGACACGTACCTGCTGTGCTCTGACGGCCTGTGCGACATGCTGGCGGACGTCGACATGGCGACCCTGGTGGCCGCCGAGAAGGACAGCCTCGAACTCGCCTGCATGCGCTTGGTGGACCTCGCCAACGAGCGCGGCGGCGTCGACAACATCACTGTCGCCCTTGTCCGGGCAGGATGAGCCATGGAACGTTTCGACCTCGACACCAACAACTCCAGCTTGCTGCTGATCGATGCCCAGGAGCGCTTCCAGGGTGCGATCGCCGAAATCGCGGCTGACGGGGCCTGCCTGCGTCAGCAGCGCATCCTTGCCGAGGGCTGCGCGCTGCTTGGCGTCCCGGCGGTGATCACCGAGCAGTATCCCAAGGGTCTGGGTCCCACCATCGGCGTGCTGCGCCACGCCCTGCCCTCCGCTGAGGTGCGTGAGAAAACGCATTTTTCCTGTCTGGATGATCACGCCCTGCGTGAACGCCTGTGCGAGTCCGCCGACACCCGCATCCGCACCCACTGGATTGTAGCGGGGGTCGAGGCCCATGTCTGCGTGCTCGCCACCGTGGCCGACCTCATTAACCACGGCAAATGGGTGGTGGTCGCTTCTGATGCGGTCGCCAGCCGCAACCCGACCAGCTGCGGCCAAGCCCTCGATGCCATGCGCCAGCTCGGCGCCCTGGTCCTGCCGGTGGAATCGATCCTGTTCCGCCTTCAGCGCCAGGCCGGGGTCGGGGCCTTCAAGGCCATATCCGCCCTGGTCCGCTGAATGCCCCTGCTGGTCCATGAGATCATCGCCCCGGCCGGGGCGCGGCGCTGGGCCATGGTCCTGCATGGCCTGGGCGACAGCCTCGCCGGCTGGCAGCCGGTGGCGCCGATGCTGCACCTCGCCGACTGGGGCTTCGTCTTCGTCCAGGCGCCCGACCCCTACGGTCCGGGGTGGTCGTGGTTCGATCTGATGCTGCCCGACACCCGGCCCGACCGGATCGGGGTGATCCGCAGCCGTGACCGCCTACGCGAACTCCTGGACCACCTTGAAACCACCCGCGGCATCCGCGCCGAGGACACCTCCCTCATCGGTTTCAGCCAAGGCTGCCTGATCGCCCTGGACGTGGCCCTGCGTCACCACCGGGTGTTCGCCGGGGTGGTGGGGATCAGCGGTTGGATCGATGATCTGGAGGGCTTTCCCGCAGGTTTTGGTGCAGCTGCCCAGCGCCAGCGCATCCTCATGACCCATGGCCGGTTCGACCCCGTGATCCCGATTACCAAGACCGCGCCCCAGGCGGCGCGGCTCAAGGAATTGGGGCTCGACCTGCGGTGGGGGATCTACGACAAGGACCACGGCCTCGATCCACATGAGGAAATCCCTGATCTGCGGCGGTTCCTGGTCGCCGGATCGGGGTTGCCCGGCCCAGCCCGGTCCTAAACCCCCTGCATGCCGCTTACCGCCGCCCGCACCTGGACTCCTCGTGCCGCCCCGGCGGATGTGGTCGCCGAACTGGCCCAGGACGGACGCTTCAGCGCCCTGGCCGCGCGCCTCCTGGCGCTACGCGGCATCCAGGGCTCGGCTCATGCCGACCAGTTTTTCGCCAAGCGCTTGGCCGATCTGCACCGCCCTGAGCTGATGCGCGACATGGGCGTGGCTGCACATCGTCTGGCCACGGCGATCAACGAGCGGCAGGCGATCCTGATCCACGGCGACTACGACGTGGACGGCTCGACCAGCGCCTCCCTGTTGGCGCAGTTCGTGCGCGCCTGCTCGCACCAGGCCACGGTCTGGATCCCCCACCGCCGCATCGATGGCTACGGCCTGTCCGAAGCCAGCCTGCATGCGGTGCAGGAGCATCACGCTCAGGTCATGGTCACGGTGGATTGTGGCATTGCCGATGGCGGCTGGGCCAGGCGCATCGAGCAGGAGACCGGCTGCGCGGTCATCATTACCGATCATCACCTGCCTCAGGCCCAGGAACCGGAATGCACCGCGGTGTGCAACCCCAACCGGCGCGGCTGCACCTATCCCGAAAAGGGTCTCGCCGGGGTTGGCGTGGCGTGGAAGCTGGCCTGGGCCACGGCCACGGTGCTGTGCGGTAGTAACAAGCTGCCGCAGCCGCTACGCGACTTCCTGCTCGATGCGCTCGCCTTTGTGGCAGTTGGCACCATCGCTGATTGCGCGCCGTTGTCGGGCGAGAACCGCATCCTGGTACATCACGGCCTGGCCGCCCTGATACGCACGCGCAACCCCGGGCTACGCGCCCTGCTCAACCACACTCGGCTCGACCAGGACATCACGGCCGGCGACGTCGGCTGGAAGATGGGCCCGTTGCTCAATGCCGCTGGACGCGTGGGCAGCGCCATGGCCAACATCCGCCTGCTTACCGCTGCCGACGATGCAACTGCCCAGGCCGAACTGGCGCTGATCGTCGAAGAGAACGAGGAGCGCAAACGCCTCACCCAGATCCTCACCGCCGACCTCGTCGCCGAGGTCGAACGCGACCCGCGCTGGCTGGCGCGCGCCTCGTTGGTGTTCGCCGGAGAAGGCTGGCACCAGGGCGTGGTCGGCATCGTCGCCAGCCGCTTGGTCGAGCAGTTCGGCAAACCGGCAGCGGTGATCGCGATCAATGACGGACAGGGCAAGGGCAGCCTGCGTTCCGTGACCCAGATCCATCTGGGTGAAGCCATCGACGCCTGCCGGGCCCATCTCCTCAAAGGCGGTGGCCATGCCATGGCAGCGGGATTGTCCCTGCGCCCGGATCAGGTTGCGGACTTCAGCGCCGCATTCGAGGCCTATGTCGCGGCCACTGCCCCGGCCGCCAGCCTCACGCCGCGCACGCACTTCGATGGCCCTGCCACGGTACGCGAGCTGGATGCCGCGTTCTTTGCTGAACTGGAACGCATGGGACCTTTCGGAAACGGCAATCCCGAGCCGGTACTGCAACTCAGTCACGCCTGCTTCGTGTCACGGCCGCGGGCCTTTGGCGCCACCGCCGACCATTTGCGCTGCGCCATCACCGACCCCGGTGGCGGCATGCGCGAAATGCTGGCCTGGCGCGGCTCCAAGCACCTCGCCGAATTCAGCGCCGCCGGTCGCACCTTCGACCTTCTGGTACGCCCCCAGGCCGGCCGCTACCGCGGCGAAATCCAACAGCGCCTGGTATTCGTCGATGGTCGTGCCGCCTAGGATCGTGGACCTCGTCGCTCAACCTGCCGACCAGCAAGAAGACCAGGAGCAAGCAGAAAGACGCGATCGATCAGCGGAACCAGATCGGGGTGATCGGCGGTGTGATCGCAAGTGAGCCCCGCTGTGGTCGCCACCGCGGGGGACAGGTCAACGCGGGCTGACCCCTCCGTTTCACCCCGGATGGGCGAGGGCCGTGAGGCGCTCAGCCTCGGTCCGGCCAAGCCACAGGTTCACGGCGCCATGGACCACATATAAAACGGGCGTGATGGCCACCGCGATCACCGCCTTGATCACGTAGTTGGTCACGGCCACCGAAGCCGCCAGGGCCACGGGCCACGCGCTATCGGCGGGACCAGTCAGCTTGGGGATGATGACGAAGGCGAGAAAGATCACCACGAAGCTGTCGATGAATTGGCTGACCAGGGTACTGCCTTGGGCACGTAGCCACAGCATGCGGCCGCCGGTCAAACGGCGCAGACGCTCGAAGACCATCACATCCAGCAACTGGCCGATGAGGAATGCCGCGCAGGACCCGACGACGATGGCCCAGGCCGGGCCGAGGACGATGGCGAAGGACTGATGCATCTGGGTGGCGCTCACCGCGGGATTGAAACTCACCGTCGTGGCGCTGATCGACCCCAGGATCACGGGCTGAAGGAGGAGCAGGACCCCGATGGCGATGAAGGTCAGGGTGCGCACCACCTTCCGGCCGAAATACTCATTGATGATGTCCGTGAGAATGAAGGTCAGAGGAAAATACAGGATCCCGACTGTGGCCACGAACTTCCGATCATCATCCGCCAGACCGAAGTGCCGGGGCAACAACCCCCCAAGCGAAAACTCGAACAACTTGGCCCCGACCAGATCACCTGTGACGAAAAACGCCACCATCACCGCGCACAGAATCAGGAGAAGGGTCAGGCTGCGGCCACCAAGAGTGAGCTGGTTCATGGGCTGACGCTGCAAACTACGCAGCAAAACGCAAATGCGATTCACTCTCCCTTGTGGATCGGGGACGGTGGATTGGCGGCCGTCGCTGTCTGCCAAACCGTGTAGGCCTCCTCCAGTGCGGAACGTTCGATCCCGAGGTAGAGCCAGACCTTGCGCCCATCGCTCTCGCCCCGGTAGGCCTCGCGGAGGTAATCGATGAAATCTTCACGCCAGCGGCGATTCTCGGACTCCATGCAAAACTGGACGAACATGCCAGCAGCTGCGTATTGCCGGCCGGGATCGTCGCTGCGGCTCCAGGCCGCGTGGCTTTCGAGGTCGAGCAGCTCCGCTATCGGCATATGCTTGCCTTCCTGCAATAAATCGAGGTGGTGGCGCAGGTGGCTATTTCCGGCCATCCTTCCCAACACCATGCGTCCGTCATGAAATTCAGGAACCTGTGAGTACACCGCCACGCCCTCTACCGCCCACACCGGGGCGCTGTCGGTGCCGGTAAATTGACGCAGTACCTGATGGGTGAACTCATGGTATACGACCTCGGTGGGACCAGCGTAGAAATATGAGGCGCCGGCACCTGGGATGAACATCCCATCCGACCAACCTGCCTCGACCCCGGCCGGCAGGGAATGCGCATAATCCTCTTTGTCTCGCGCCACATTGAGCACCAGTCGAGGATGATCGAGCATACCGAAGATCAACTGAACATCATTGACCTGGCCCTTGCGACCCGCAAAAAATCCGCTGTAGACCCCAAAAATGCGATCGTAGAATGCTTCGATGCGGTTGGCCACGTCGACGAGATCAGCAAGACGCGCAGTACCTCTAATCTCAAGATGCTCAGTCTGGATCACCCACTGCCGTGCCCGGTTAGCATGGTCGGCATCTGCCTGGGCCATGGTCGTCCAGTTCTTGGTGGTGAAATCGTAATAGGCACCATTGGCATACCGCTCACGCTCTTTGGCTAGGATCCAGCCCAGCTTGTCGTCCCAGCGCAGCCCACTGCGTGCAATCTCCTGTTCCCGTGGGCCGTACCATCGACCATCGATCTTGACCTGACGCAGCCCCTTGCGCAAACCAGCATGATCCGGAGCGATGGCCAGCACCTGTTCCAGACACTCATGGGCGATACTCAGGACGTTTTTCTGAAGTGCCTTCTGACCCAGCAACTCGCTAGGCCGGGTCATCTGCAGACGCTTATCTTCGAGCAGCTTGCTCCAGGCCTTGGCCAACTTGGGATCAGCGGCCGTCGGAGGCGACGGCAAGGCTGCGATCTGCTCACTACAGCCGACGAACGGCGCGGGATCGATGGAGCGAAGGCCAGCCAGTAGGCGATGCAGCGCCTCGTCCTGGCCTGGCTGGCGGTTTTCCGCCGTCTTGACCAGGATTTCGCCAAAAATCTTCGCCGCCTTCTCGGCCCGCACCTTGCGATCGGCGGCGGCACCCTGGACCAAGTGCTGACGGTCCTTGCGCAAGGCCTCGCGTTCGGCCAACCAGCGCTGGGTTGTCGGATTCATCGCCTCTGCACCATGGACGAAGATTGCAAGGACCAGCAGGATGACGACGCGGCAGAGGGTTGGCAGGGGCATGGCCACCCTATTATGCCTGCGGCTTAGGTCCGGACCAGTCACAAGGGGTGATCATGAACCTGTTCGACTGTACCGGCGAAGTGGCGGTCGTGATCGGCGCCACCGGAGTGCTGGGCGGGGCCGCGGCCCAGGGCCTGGCAGCGGCGGGCGCCACCGTGGCGGTGCTGGGCCGCAATCCCGAACGCGGCGCCCAACGTGTCGAACTGATCCTTGCCGCTGGCGGCCAAGCGTTGTTCATTCCCTGTGATGCCAGCGATCGCGACCAACTACACCGCGCCCATCAGACAGTGGAGTCCCGCCTGGGACCGCCAACCGTACTGGTGAACGCTGCCGGGGGCAATGAGGCGGAGGCCACGGTGACTCCGGAACGCGGCATCGAAGGCATTACTCCCGAGGCCTGGAATGGCGTGATCGATCTCAATCTCGCGGCAGGCTGCCTGCTGCCCTGCCAGGAATTCGGGCCCGGCATGGTTGCGCGCGGCAAGGGCGCGATCATCACCCTGACCTCGGTGGCGGCCCACCTCCCGCTGTCCCGGGTGGTCGGCTATAGCGCAGCCAAGGCGGCCGTCCTTAATCTCAGCCAGTTCCTGGCCCGGGAGTGGGCGCGCAGCGGGGTACGGGTCAACACCATCACCCCGGGATTCTTCCCGGCCGAACAGAACCGCCGCCTGTTGTTTACCGAAGATGGCTCACCCACCCCGCGAGCCCAACAGATCCTGGCCCACACACCCCTCGGCCGCTTCGGACGTGAGGATGAACTCATGGGGGCGGTGGTATATCTCGCCTGCGCGCGGGCGAGCAGCTTCGTCACCGGCACCGATCTGCGGGTCGATGGCGGGTTCCTGGCCCAGACCGTGTGAGCCCGGTCAGTCCCGGCACGCCATATAGTCAGTAATGAGTACCCACGTCCATCGTCCCGCTTGCCGTGCGCTCCGCACCTCCCTATAATTAGAGCCAGCCATGGCCACGGTCACCGTCCGCAAGTTCGCTATTTCACCCGATCCCGGGGAGGCCCTGGATTTTACCGAGGGCGTGGACTATTTCGTCGACCTGTTCCGTGACATCGGTTTTGAGCAGAGCGGCACCTACACCTTCCGCTATGCCGACGCCGAATGCATGATGAAAGCTGAGTTGACGCCATCCAAGGACGGCTATTTCCTGTGGATGTACGTCCAGGCGCTGGACGAACACACCTACCGGCTGCACGAGATCGCCGATGCCTTCAGCGCCCACTTGGTCGAGGCTACCCGCCGCAAGTGAGCGCTGAGCGCGCGGTCAGCGCGCGCGATGGCGATAGAGCATGATTCCCGAGAGGATCTTCGGGGCGAAGAACGTGGATTTCTCTGGCATCACGATGTCCGGATTGGTCATGCCCGCATCGGCCACCGCGATCAGTTCGTCGATCGATACCGGATGCAGCGCAATGGCCAGGTCGTAGGCGCCCTGGTCCACCACCTGACGCATCTTGGCCAGATCCTGCTCGGGATAGTAGTCGAAGTGGTGCGGGTCCTTGATCATGCGGTGTTCAAGGCCGAGCAGCGGGTACAATTCCCGTTCCAGGATCGAGCAGTCGAGCCGCCCGACCACATCGCTAGGTACGCTGCGCGCCCGCAGCAGCCAAGCCTGGCCGCCGCTATAAAGGCAGAAGGCATTCTTGGGCGGCGTGATGAAACCGGGCAGCGGTTCGAGCGCCAGCTTGGCGCGGAGGTCAGCGAAGCGCACCACGCCATTGACCACGCGGTTATACGCCTGGATCGCCGCCTGTTCGACCACGTAGGCCATGCAGTGGCTCTGGCCACCGAGCAGCGCCGCATGGTAACGATGATGGCCATCCGCAATGTAGAGTGGATTGCGTGCCACCAGCGCCGCGAGCTGGCGACCATGATCGCTGGCCTCGGGCACACGCCAGAAGCGGTTGGCGATGCCATGGAGTTCGCTGTGTCCGGCGAAATCGCTGGTGAAGCCGTAGAGCGGCGCGGCCACCGCGGCCACCGCCTCCAACACTGGGGTGATCGCCGAGCGGGTGAGCAGGAACACCGGCTCCAGAGTCAGCCCGGTCTGCCGGGTCAGGGCGAGGCGGCCCTGCACCTTGTCATCGAACACTTTTTCGTGGCGGATGACCTGGGCCTGGGCGTACGGCGTGACCTCGACCGCGGCGAACACGCCCAGCCGGCGCTGACCGCCCCAGCGCTGCTCATAGACATAGAAGCATGGCTCGGCGTCCTCGACCAGGGCCCCGCCGCGCAGCCGGGCCAGCGCCGCCAGGGGATCATTGCCCAGGGTAACATGCCACAACGACGACGGCCGGCCTTGGAGGTTGGCTTCCAACGCCGATCCCGGCTTGATCACATCGTAGGGCGGCACGGTCACCGCGGTCACGGCGTCAGGCACGGGGCGAAGACCGGAAAGGCCGGCGATCTGGGTCATGGCAAAATCCACAAGGGGTGACAGGGCGGGACGCTAGCAGGCCAGGCCGGAGCCGGAAGGCCGGACCTGTGCCGGCTCACAACTGGCGCACTGCCAGGCGACGTTCGAGCAGGATGTGTCCATCGGCGATGAGTTGGATGCGGTAGCCACCCGGCAGCGGGAAGGTCAGGGTCTGCATCCCAACGGTGAGTTCGACCACCTGGCGCGGATCGGTGAAAGCGACCTGGACCGTGGCCTCGGCGATGACCTGGGCACCACCATCATCTACCACCGCCACGCGCACCTGGGCCATGCCGTAACCCTCGGTCAGGGCTGCATACACCGCGAGTCCGGGATGCTGCACCGGAAAGACGCCGGCGCTGAGCCCTGAGAACACCCCCATGAGACTGTGCTTGCCGGAGGAGGGATCGCGCCACACGCCGTCACACACCACGAGCGCCAGCACCAGGGGGCGCGCCGGATTCACGAGACGTGTACGCCCTTGCGGGCGTAAAGGCGGTCGATGACCCCGCCGAGATGCGGATGCGCATTGCGCAAATCGCCGTGGTCACCGTGCAGCGCAGTGAAGAAGTCTGCCCCCTTGTCGCTCGGCTTGAGGCCGATCAACACGAAAGTCATGCCGCTCATCACCAATTGGATGGCTTTGCGCTGATCTTCGTTAAGGCCGTCAGGACCCACGACGGGTGGCGCGTCTGGTGTGGCGGAAGCACTCGGCGGTGTGCGGCCAGGGCCAGGGAACCGGATGATCTTGTCGCTCATGGAGCCGCTACCGTGGGTCCCGGCGCGGCCGGTCAACGCCTCTGGGAGCGCACGCTTCGTCAACGGCGCCGGGTGAGCAGCCAGACTCCGGCCAGGATGACCAGCACGAGCAGCAGGTACTTGCCCCCGGCCACCGCCACCCGCACCTTGAACAGGACCAAGGCGGCGATCAGCGCCAGCACCGCCCCGGCAAAGAGTAGCCGGCCACCGCGCGGACTCACAACTCCTGATCGCCGGAAAAACGCATGCCGCTGATCAGCACCGTGGCGGCGCGATCGCGGTTGAAGATCATCAACTGAAGCTCTTTGAGGTCATCGATCCCAACCACGGCGCTGTTGTGCACCCACCCGGAAGCCTGGGTCTTGAAGGTCGGGTCACGCAGATCAAAACGCAATAACGCCTTGCCCCCGGCCGGGACCTGCTGCTGCACGCTCTCATGGAACACCCAATTACCGGTCTTGGCCGCCACCGCCACACCGATGGGCAGATCACCCTGATTGACCATGGTCAGGCACAGCACCGCGGTGGCGGGATCGACGCTGTAGTTCATGGGCAGCCGGATCGCCGCCTTGTCCTTGTCGCCCCCCGCTGGCAACTCCACCTTGAGCGCCTTGCGCACACCTGGCAGCCCGGCTTTGATGCCCCCCTCCACCGTCTCGAGCTCAGCCTTGTTTGAATACTGGGGATTTTCGGCAGCCCAGCCGCGCAGTTCAAGGCCCTGGGTGGTGGCGGGTGGCGCCTCCGGCGCGGGCGTAGCGGCAGTCGCGACCACCGCCGCATTGGGTGCCGTGCCAGCCCCATCGAAACGCGCCCCAGCGGCCTCCAGCTCGCGCATGCGCTCCAGGATGCGCGGGTCGTTGCCGCCCTGGGAACGGTACCAGGCGTAAAGCGGCACCGCGTCCTCGGGACTGCGCAATTCATCCACCAGCTGCGCATAGAGCCCCGCATCGGCCCGGGTGAAACCCGGCAGCCGCCGGGCCCGATCAAGCAATTCAAGGGCCTGGACGTGGTATCCTCGCTCGCGGCACCAGCGTGCGAGAGCCACCATCCCCGCCCGGTCATCCGCACGCAGCTGGGCGATGCGCGAGGTCACGCCGAGCTCGACGCCGACGACCTTGGATTTACGCAACCGGAGGACGCCCGTTGGAGAGCGCACCCGCACATGCTCGGCGCTGGTGGGATCATCCTCGAGGGTGCCCATCAGACGCTGGCGGTTATCGAGCAGGATCACGTCGCGATCCGCATCCCCGGGATTGGCGACCACTGCGTTGGCAGAGTCAGCCGCAATGGCAACGCCCGCAAGCACGGCAACAAGGAGGAGTGGACGCAGCATGGCGTTCAGGTTGTACGCCCAATCGGCGCCGCGGTTGAGGCCAGGGCGCGTTCGACCAGGGCGCGGATGCCCGGAGACAACTCCAGGCCCTGGGCCAGCTCGCGGCCACGCGGCCCCATTTTGCGCCAGGTCTTGGCCAGGATGTCGACGTATTTCGCCTCGCTGTAGTCGGCATGGGTGGCGGCAAAGGCGCTGATCTCGCTGCTCAGAAAGACCAGGCAGGCGGCGTCCTCAAGGGCTTGGCTGTCGGCATCCGTCTTGATCGCGTTCTTGCCCACCAGGAAGGCCACCCGGTCGGCGACGGTCTGGTCGATCCCCGCCACCACCAGGATCTCGCGCGCGCG
>JBILDK010000188.1:0-5821 GCA_044352625.1 Planctomycetota bacterium | reverse complement strand
GCACGCCTATTACCCCACCTACAAGAACCTCCGCGCCAAGTTCGTCGAAGTGTATCTCGCCAGCCTGGTGAACTGGGATTTCGCCGCGGCCAACCTCAAATAATTTCGTCCGGTCGTCCGGTCGTCCGGTCGTCCGGTCGTCGCTGCAACCCGCACCCCGCCCAACGGCGGGGTGCGGTCTTGTTGGCGGGCGCGCCGCTGCACCATGAGGGCATGACCACGCCCGACGACCGGACGACCGGACGACCGGACGACCGGACCGGTTTCCTCCAAAGCCTTTTTCGCCGCGTTGGTCGCGCCGTGTCTGCCGCCCCGGTTGAAGATGATGTGAGCGGTCGGCGGGCGTTCATCACCGGCAAACTGTTGATGCCGATGCTCGGGAAGCTTACCGAGCCGTTGGAGCGCGCTCAGGCTGCTGCCGAGCGCACCATGGCGGTCGAAGCCCACCGTGCGTCGCGCACCACAGCCCAGGGCATCGCGCGGACCTTTCCCGTGCTGCGTCCGCCGGGGGCGGTGGCCGAACCCGATTTCCTCGCCGGCTGCACCCGCTGTAGCGACTGCATTGAGGCCTGTCCCTACCAAGCGATCACCAAGGCCCCCGAGCGCATGCGTGCATTGGCCGGCACTCCGATCATCGATGCCGCGGCCCAGCCCTGCCTGATGTGCCCCGACACCCCGTGCATCACCGCGTGCAAACCAGCCGTGCTGCGCCGCGCGCCAGACGCGCCAGTGCCGGTGATCGGCACAGCGCGCATCCAGCAACTCGACTGCCTCGCTCACCAGGGTTCGACCTGCTCGTCGTGTCACGAGCGCTGCCCGGTGCCTGGGGCCATATCGCTGGTGGGCCCACGACCCACGGTGGTCCCTGAGTTGTGCACCGGTTGCGGCCTGTGCGCCCATGTCTGCCCGGCGCCACGCAACGCGGTGATCATGGTGCCGCGTATCGACCGGCCAAGCCGGCCAATGGATGGTGTGTCACTCTATCCCGCGGACGGGGCATGAGCGCAGCCCCGAGCCTGGCGCAGTTGGTGGTTGGTGGTTGGGTTTTGGTGATTGGGGGACAGCACCGTGCGGTTCCGCTGCGGATCACCCATCCGGTGCGGCTGGTTCGGGCCCGTGCCAGCTCATCGCGTCCGAGCCGGAGTGCGCATCATCCCGGGTGGTTGGAACGGTCGGAAGGACCGGCAGCATGTCCGCCATGCGAACTCTGCTGGTCCCTGCCCCGCTGGTCCCCGGCCCTGTGATCCTGAGCGGCGAGGAGGCCCGCCATGGCGCTGCGGTGTTGCGTCTGCGGCCGGGCGATGCCATGCGTCTGGCAGATGGAGCCGGCCACGCTGCCGTCGGCACCGTTTCCCGGGTCGGCCGCGACACGCTGGAAGTCGTGGTCAGCGGGGTCGAGAACCTTCCGCTCGATCCGGCCGAATTGCTCACCGTGGTGGTGGCCGCGCCGAAAGGCGAGCGCCTGGCGGACCTGGTGCGCATGCTCACCGAGCTGGGCGTGGGCCGCATTGCGCCGCTGATCTGCGCCCGTGGCGAGCGCGTACCTGGAAACAATGAACGGTTAACGCGTATCGCGGCTGAGGCGCTCAAGCAATCGCGGCGGGCACGTCTGCCGATCGTGGCCGAACCGTTGACCGTCGCCGAGGCGGCGACCCTCGGCCAGCGGTTGGTGGTGCTTGACCCCCTGGGCGCTGCGCCGGTGCCCGGCCCGGTTCTGCCGACCATGCTGGTGGTGGGGCCCGAAGGTGGTCTGACCCCTGAGGAACTTGCCACCCTGGCCGCTGCCGGGGCCGTCGCCACGCGTCTGGCCGGACCGATCCTGCGCATCGAGACTGCCGCCGTCGCCGCAGCTGCGGTGTGGGCGGCGGCCTGGTCAACGCCCCCCTCCCCCGCGTCGTAGCAGATGGCGCGGTTGTGGCCCGGGGCCGACCAACTATAAAGTCACGACCCATGACCGACGCCTCCATTCCCAACGCCGTCCCAGCTGCGGCCCCTGCGGTGAAGAAACCTGCGTTCACCTTCACCGATCCCGGTTGCCGGACCGAGGTGCGGCTGGGTGCGCTGATCGTGCTGGGAGCGGTGTTTTTGTGGTTGTGGGCAGGACCGACCACCGCGTCCAAACTGTATATGGGCGGAGCAGCCCTGCTGCTGATCGGCATTCCGCTGCAGGCACTCCAGGGGCGTACGGGGCGGCCGGGCTATCCCTGGAAGCTTGGCTTGGCGATGACCGCCCTGGGCCTAGCGATGTGGCCTGACTTGCAGTTCCGGGAGGTCGCCGGGGGTCCGGTCAAAGTCCAGGATATCGCCTGGATGTTGGCTGCCGCTGGGACCTGGATCCTGCTCTGGTGGCCCCTCAGCCGCCGCCGTTTGAACGGAGACCCGGCATGACACCGGAACAGAAATCCTTGGCGGTGTGGGGCGGTTCCGCCCTGGGCCTGTTGATCATCGGCTGGAGCGTGCTGAGCTGGCGCAGTGGGGAACTGTCCGCGTCCCGCGCCCGCGCCGCGACCCTCCAGGCGGAACTCCAACAGACCTGGCTGCCCAATGATCTCAAAGCCGCCCAGAGCTACGCCGCTGATCTGACCGATCGCGCCAAACGCCAGGAAGCTGCCCTGAGCCAGGCAGCCGCGGCGGTGGTGCCGGCGCTGCCAGCCGAATACCGCGCCACCGACCTCATCACCGCCGCCTCGCGGGTGCGCACCGATCTGGTGGCCTTGCGCCAGCGTTCCGAACGCAGCCGCATCCTCCTGCCTGGGGCTCTGCCCTATGAATCCGGGCTCGATGCCGATGAGCAGGTCAGGGCGATGCAGCTGGTGGGCCTGTGCGCGCTGCGCCGGACCCTGGAACTCTGCTTGGATGCAGGGGTGGCCAAGGTCACCGCCGTGCTGCCAGGCAAGCCGTTTTGCGATCCCGCGGGGGAGGTCGGGGTCTTCCCCATCGAGTGCGAGGTCGAGGCCTCGCCCGAGGCCGCGGGGGTGCTGTTCCAGGGTTTCCTCGCCGCCCACCGCCGCGGCCTTGGCCTGCGCGCGATAGTCATCGAGGGCAATCGCAATCCCAAGGAGGCCACCCAGCGTCTGCGTCTGACTGCTACGCTGTTGTTCCCCGCCGAGGACAGTTGGCAGCTCAAACCCGAAGCCGTGGCCCCGGCCGCCAAAGGCGCGGCCGGCTCCACCAGGACCATGCCGACCAAGGCGGGATTAGGCAACCGCCCCGCAGGAAACAAACCATGAACCTGCATCTCTCCGCCGCCGCTGCCATTGTGGTGCTCGCCCTCGTTGCCCTGGGCTGGGGCACAGAGCAATTCTTCGGCGGCTCCATTCCAAGCGCCACCACCGGCCTCACCCCGGCGGCGGATGACCTGCACGTGCACGAGGCGGTTTCCGTGCTGCAGGCCCTGCGCCCCGAACTGCTCACTGCCGAGACCGGCAATCCCTTCGCCCCGCCGGCCGCGAAGAGCGGTCGGCGCACCGCCATTCCGCTGCCACCGCCCCCTGCCACCGCCTTTCCCCCGTTGCCGGTGCTGCCAGTAGCCGAGGCCCGCTGATGTTGCGCCCCTTCCTTCCGCTGGTTGCCGTATTCGCCCTGGCCGGGGCCGCCGAGGCCGAACGCACGCCGCTGATCGCAATCGAGTACGACCGGATCCATCTGACGAGCGGTCAGAACCTCATGGGCCTGGTCGTGGCTGAGGACAACAACGGCACCCTGAAGATTGAGGTGCCTGGACAGAAGAACGTACAGTCTCTGCCCAAGGCGATGTGGACCACCATCGAACGGCGGCGCTCACTGGCAGGTGCGATCCAGCGCCGTGGTGACGAGGCTATTGCCGCCGCCGACTGGGTTGATGTGGCGCGAGTTATGCGTTTCGCCAATGAACGCCAGCAGGTGGCGGAAGGGGCCAATGATGCGGCACTGACCAGCGCTGCCGAGGTCCGAGAAGCAGGCCTGATCGTGGCCACCAAGGCGCTTGCTGCCCGACCGCTGGGTGATGTCGCTGCCCTCGCCCTGCCCCTGGCCGAGGCAGCTGGCCAGCCCGGTCGTATCATCGCCATTGCCAAGGCCGGCATCGCGGCCGATCCCAATTGGAGCGCCGGCCACGCGGCCCTGGTCAAGGCCTTCCGCGCCGCCGGGGATGCCGCCGCCACCGAGGCCGCCGTCGCCACCTGGCTTGCTCGCCAGCCGACCGCTCTCGCCGCCAATCGCGAACTTGCCACGGTCGCTGAAGAGCGCGGCGATCTCAAAACCGCTCAAGAGGCTTGGCGCAAGGGTTATGATCTGCACCAGGATCTCGACTGCGCACTAGGCTTAGCGCGCACCGCCATGCGCCGCGGCGACCCGGTCGAGGCCGAGCGCGCTGCTCGCGTCCTGGTCGAGAGTCCGCGTTATGCCACTGCCGGACGGGTCTTTCTGGGAGCAGCACTGCTGCGCCGCGAAGCCGATCTACCCATTGCCACTACTGCCCTGGAACAGGCGCTGGCCGCCCCTGACCTGGATCCTGAGTTGGCGGACGTCGCCCGCTACGATCTCGGCCTGCTCCGCGCCCGGGGCGGCAAAATGCCTGAGGCAGAAGCTCTCTGGCGGCAGGTCAAGCATCCCGCCGCAAAGCTCGCCCTGGCCCGGCTCGGCAATGAACGAATCGATCCGGCGCAGATGCCCCCTGCCCTGCGTGCCCTCGCCAGCGAACAGGAGGCGGTGAGCGCGCTGCTCGTGGGCGATCCGGCCCCAGCCATGCGGCTTGATCCAAAGGCCACCCGTCGTGCCTGGGAACTGCAGCAGTACGCCCAGGTGCTGCGCACCAAAGGCGCTGAGGAGTCGCTCAAGACCATCGCCAGCTTGACATCCATCGAAGCCCAGCGCTGGGTCGCCTGGGGTCATCTCACCGCGGGCCGCCTGGCCCAGGCCGAGGCGGTGCTTGAACGCCTACCGCCCAACGATGGCTGGGCGATCAGCGCGCGGGTGTTCATCGCTGCCGAGCGCAAGGACGACGTGGCCGCCCGCGATTGGTATGCTCGCCTTGCCACCGCCGACGCACCACCGTCAGACTATGTTGCACGACTCGCCGCCGAGTTCGCCTCGGCCAATGACGAAGAGTTGCATGAGACCTTCGACTGGCCCGATGCCGAGGTCGCCCCCACTGGCTGGCAGGCGTCGGCCCCCGGCACCGGCATCCGCATCCGCGCCCGCGACGGCCGCTTGGTGCTGGATGGGACCCAGGACGCCGAGGGCGTGTCGCGCGTCTACCGGCTGGTCCAGGCGGATCGCCTGCGCGGGGCCCAGGTGATGCTCGACAACACTGGGGTCTCGCTCGGCACCGTCGCCCTCGAAATCCTCGACGAAGCCCGTGCCAACGGGGTAGCCCTGGGCAGTCAGGACGGCAAACCCGGTTGGCGAGAACTGAAAGCCGGGGCGTGGGGACCGTGGACCCAGCTCCCCTTCACCCTTGCGCCCGGCACCGCGTTGCGCCTCGAAGCTGACGCCGGCCGCCTGTGGGCCACGCCGCTGGCCGACCCGGCGCATCGCGTCTCGGTGTCGAATCTGCGGCCCGAAGGCGCCTGGGCGATCGGCATCAGCGTGACTGCGCCTAGCGGCGTCACGCTGAGCCTCGCCGCCGACGACCTGATCATCCAACTTCGTCCCGCCACTCGCCGGCAATGATTGTCACCCGCTACCGTACCGACGTGCCCACCCTGGTGGCGGCGCTCACCGATGTCGACCACCTCGCCCGCTACCAGAATGCGCTGGGCGAGGAACTTCGCATCAGCGCCGAGCGCGCCTTGGCCGACCATATCAAACGCATGTCCGCCCTCGCAGGCATGGCCTTGGC
>JBILDK010000187.1:0-5826 GCA_044352625.1 Planctomycetota bacterium | reverse complement strand
CTCATCGCCCTGGGCGATTATCTTGATACCAGCAAGGGCCTCTCACTCTGTGTGTCCTCGTGGCGGCGACTGTCGGACAATAGCATTCCGACCCGCACCAAGGCCACCGGTGGCTACCTCAACAGTGCCCTGGCCAAGACCGAGGCGGTCATGAATGGGTATGACGAGGCAGTGTTCCTGAATGACCGTGGCCAGGTCTGCGAAGGTTCGGCCGAGAACGTGTTCATCATCCGTGACGGCGTGCTGTGCACCCCCGACGCCACCGCCGACATCCTGGAAGGCATCACCCGCCGCGCGATCCTCGACCTCGCCAAGGACCTCGGCATCCCCACCTGCGAGCGCCCGATCGCACGCACCGAGTTGTACATCGCTGACGAGATCTTCCTGGTCGGCACTGGATGCCAGGTAAGTTGGGTACGCGCAGTTGATCAGCGCAGCATCGGTGGCGGGACCAAGGGCCCGCTCACCACCCGGCTGCAACAGACCTACGAAGACGCGGTCTACGGCCGCAACCCCGCCTACCGGCGCTGGCTGACCCCGGTCTGAGCGCCGGCCAGCACCCGCCAGGCGGTCTCTACCACCGCTGTGGTGTGGAAGGCGAGCGGGCCGGGAAGGCGGCCGTACTGCACGAAGGCGGCAGTCTGGAGAAACAAGCCCACCAGGCACGCACCGAGCAGCACCGGATCGCCTTCGGCCTCACCCTGGGCGACCGCGCTGCGCGCCAGATCTATGACCACGTCATGCGGGGTGCGCAAGTTGGATGGCAAGAGGTCCGCGACGCCATGCTGAACCTGGAGAACGAAGCGAAACACCAAGGGCTCACGATCGTATAGGGCGAAGGCAGCCGCCGTGGCGGATTCCACCGCGCAACGCGCCGGCTTGCCCAGGATCGCCGCATCGAGCAGTGCGGTGACCTCTGCCAAATGCTCACAGAACAACGCCAGAACCAGGGCATCTTTGCTCGCCCAGTGGCGATAGAGGGCTGCCTCGCTGACCCCAGCGCCGCGGGCGATATCACGGATCGAGGTCGCGTGGACGCCCTTGGCCACGAATAAGGCTAGGGCAGCTTGGCGCAGGGGCTCCTTGGCCACGGTCGGACGGGACATGACCATGATGTGAGCATAACGGTCGCCCACCGCAAGCCTCGGCACTTGCCACGACCCCCCGGGGCAGCGATAAGGCCCCCACATGATCGTTTCCTGGTTCGTGGGGCCCAAGGGCCTGGTCCGCAATGAGGCCAGCGACGATGCCGCCATCCGTGGCGCGGTGTGGATCGACCTGTGCGATCCGAGCAAGGAAGATGAGGTGCGCATTGAGAAGCTCTGCGCCATCGACATCCCGACCCGGGCGGAAATGCAGGAGATCGAGGCGTCGAGTCGCCTTTACCGCGAGGACGGCGCACTGTTCGTCACCGCCACCATGCTGGTCAAGACCGAGACCGAGAGCCCCGAGTCCACCGCGGTGACCTTCGTCCTGACCCGCGAGCGCCTGATCACCATCCGCTACGCGGAACCCTGGTCGTTCCGCACCTTCGCCACGCGCGCGTCCAAGAGCGGGGCACAGAATGCCGAGCAGGCGTTCTGCGAAATCATGGACACCACCATCGAACGCCTTGCCGACATGCTCGAACTGGTGGCGATGGAACTCGACCACCTTTCGCACCAGGTCTTCCGCCGCCACCACCCCAACAAGTCGCAGCAGGCCAGCCTCGACTTGCAGAAGGCAATCATCAAAACGGGGTCCTGCGGTCTGATCTGTAGCAAGGTGCGCGAGTCGCTGATCGACAAGAACCGCATCGTGAGCTACGCCGAAAGCCACCACGAGTGGTCGAGCTCCGAGCACCAGGTCCGGCTCAAGGGACTGCTCCGCGACATCCAGACCCTCTCCGACCACGCGACGTTTACCGCAAGCAAGATCCAGTTCATGCTCGATGCGACCCTTGGACTGATCAACATCGAGCAGAACCGCATCATCAAGATCTTTTCGATCGCGGCGGTGATCTTCATGCCACCGACGCTGGTCGCGAGCATCTATGGCATGAACTTCGTGCACATGCCTGAGCTTGATAAGGTGTGGGGCTACCCCATGGCCCTGGGCATCATGCTCGCTGCGGTGGGTGGAACGCTCTACTACTTCCGCCGCCGCCATTGGATGTGACCGATGCGCCTTGTCCTGCTCCTGCTCGCACTGGGCACGCTCCAGGCCGTCGATCCGGCCCCGCTGGTCGAGCGCGTGGTGGTGGTGGTGGTAGACGGACCACGCTGGAGCGAGACCTGGGGCGAGCCAACCCGCACCCACATTCCGCGTCGCGCCCAGGAACTCGCCCCGCGCGGCGTTTTATTCACCAACTTCCGCAACGCCGGTTGGACCTATACCAACGCCGGCCACGCCGCGCTCACCACCGGCGTCCACCAACCGCTCGACAACAGCGGTCGTGAACTGCCCGGCCACGAGAGCTGGCTGCAACGCTGGCGCGCCCTCACTGGCCAGCCTGCGGAAGCCGCCTGGGTGGTGACCAGCAAAGACAAGCTCGCGGTGCTCACCGACACGACCGACGTGACCTGGGCCGGAAAGCTGCGCCCCGCCGGCGACTGCGGCATCGACGGGAAAGGCCTGGGCAGCGGCTACCGCAGCGACCAGGCGACGATGGACGCGGTGGGCCGCATCGTCACCGCCCACGCGCCTTCATTGCTGTTCATCAATCTCCTCGGCCCCGACGCCAACGGCCATGCCCGCAAGTGGGAGGGCTACCTGGCCGCGATCCGCGAAACCGATGCGTTGCTCGCCGAGCTATGGACACGGCTTGAGGCCAATGCCGTATACCGAGGGAAAACCGCGCTGTTCATCACCAACGACCACGGCCGCCACCTCGATGGAGTGCGCGACGGCTTTGTCAGCCACGACGACGAATGCCCGGGCTGCCGCCACATCGAGTTGCTGGCCATCGTGCCTGGGATCCCCGGCGGGCAGGTGATCGCCGAGGAATACAACCAGACCGACCTCGCCGCGACCATCAGTCGGCTGCTCGGGGTCGGCCTGCCCGCCGCCACGGCGCGGCTGATCCCGCCACTGATCCCAACGCCATGATCCCGCTGGCGGGCGCCCGGGTCTTGATCTGGGGCTGGGGCCGGCATGGCGGCGGCGCTGCGGCAGCGCGGCATTGCGCCGCGCAGGGCGCCCGGGTCGAGGTTCTCGACCGCGCCGACGCCGCAGCCCTGGGGGCTGATTTTTCCGGCCGGTGGCACGTGGGCGATGCGACCCACCCGGTCTTCGCCGCTGCCGATCTGGTGGTGGCTTCGCCCGCAATTCCACCGCGCGCGTGGCCTGCTCATCATCCCCCACGGACTTCGCCCGAGGGCTTGTTCTTTGCCGCCCACCGTGGCCCACTCGTGGCTGTGACCGGCACCAAGGGTAAGAGCACCACGGTGCGGATCCTGTCCACCCTGCTCGGCTGGCAGGCTGCGGGCAACAGCTATGAACCGCTGCTCGATGTGCTCGAACGCCACGGGCCCACGGTGCCGATCGTGGCGGAGCTGTCCAGCTTCCAGCTGTGGTACCTGGCGTCCCAGCCACCCCGCATCCTACTCGCGGTGCTGACTTCGCTTGCGGTGGATCACCTCGACTGGCATCCCGACGTGGCGCATTACCGGGCCGCCAAGCTGGCGCTGCTCGATTGGGCCGAGCAACGGCTCGGGCACGCCGGCGATGCCCCGGGATTGACGTGTTCCATCAGGTGCAGCGACGGCGGCTTCGAACGCGACGGTGAGGTCCTGGCGACGCGTGACGACCTCCCTCTGCCCGGTGCGCACAACGCGCGCAATGCCGCTCTGGCGATCGCAGCCGCCCTGGCCATCGGTATGGATCCGGCCCAGGTGGCCCCGCGCATGCGTCAGGTGGTGGGCCTGCCTCACCGGCTCGCCACTGTGCATACGCGTAACGGGATCACCTTCGTGGATGACTCCATCGCTACCACTCCAGAAGCGGCTATGTGCGCTTTGGCGGCGATCCCCGGTCCTCTGGCGGTGTTGCTCGGGGGCTCCGACAAGGGCGCCGATTTCGCCGCCCTGGCCCAAGCAGTGGCGAACCGCGGCGCCCACCCGGTGCTGATCGGCAACACCGCCCCCCGCCTTGCTGCCGCTCTGGATATGGTCGGTGTACGCTGGTCCCGACATGGAGACCTGGTCGCGGCGGTGGCAGCAGCACGAAGCCTGCTACCCCATGGCGGAACGGTATTGCTCAGCCCGGCCTGCGCCTCGTTCGACTGGTTTCAGGGTTTCGAGGATCGCGGCCGGCGTTTTGCCCAAGCAGCGCGGGACGCCGGGTAGCACCCGCAGACGCCGGTCTTGTGAACCAGTTCTGGCGACCTAAGATGAGAGGGGTATAAGTCCTACGGAGCGCTGGCCATGCTTGATGCCGTCCTTGTTGAACATTTCCACGCTGCCCACCGGCAGCGTCGCAGCGGCCTGTTGACCGCGGGCGGCGATGATGCCGAAGTGCGTTTCCTGTTCGAGAACGGCAACCCAGTCGCGGTCGAGTTCGGCGCCGATAAGGAACGTCTGCTGGCCGATGCGTTGCTCGACTACCACCGAATCACCCCACAATTCCACCAAGTTCTGCTCGCCGCCCATGCCAACGGCCAGGGTGCCGTGGCCGAGATGGTCCTGCGCCATCAAATGGCGAGCGAAGAGGAAGTCAGCCGTACCACCCAGTCGATGGTCGAAGACGCCCTGTGCCGGGCGTTCTCTGGGTCATCGACCCAGGTCGATTTCCGCGACGGAGCCGGCACCGAGAGTCTCGATTTCACCCGCCGCGCCTTCCGGTTGCGTATCGATTCAGAGGTGCTGTTGCGTACTGCGCGGTCGCGCATCGAGGAGATCCACGCCGCATACCACGATGACCATGATTGGTCAGCGGTCTACGTCTTCGCCGAAAACGCCGCGTCCGGAACCCTGGGGGACTATGAGAAACGCGTGCTCGACTGGGTTGATGGCACGCGCTCGGTCACCGATATCGCCATCGCCTGCCGGGACTCGTGCCTGAACATGGGGCGCGGCCTGCGCGCACTGGCACAGAAAGGCGTCGTCCGACGTGCTGGCGCAGTTCCCCCCAGTCCAGCGGTCCCTGGGAGCCATTCTTCGGGCAAACTCAAGGCTGTCCATCCACCCACCTCGCAATTCCATGCCCCGAAAGCGCCGTCGGCCCCAACCACATTTGTTCCTGTCCATCATCACGATGACAGTGGTGGAGGTGGATTCACGCTGATGCGCGTGGTGCTGCTAGCCACCCTGGTCGTCGTAGCCCTGGTGGGTTGGTTGATCGTCGACTACCGCAAGGAGCAAAACGCCCTGGCCGAGGTCAAGACTGAGATCGATGGCCTGGTTGCCCGGGGCGCCTGGAGCGATGTGACCAGCATGATCGAGCTCGCCCGCCAGCGCGCCGGCAATGACGTTTCCGCGCAACGGCTGGTTGATGGCATGCAGGAACGTTACCAGACCGCCCTCACCATCGAGACCACGGCCATCCGCCACCTGATCGACAACGAAGATTTCGCCGCCGCCCGCGCCCGCCTTCAGCCTCTGGGCTCCACCGCCCCCCAATTGCTCGACATGCTGGCCAGCACCGAGGCCGCCCAGGCCGGCCGGCTCGCCTCCCTGGTGGCGCGAATCGATGAGGCCCTGAAGCAAGACGATACCCGCCTCGCCCAAGAGCTCGCGACCTCCTCAGGTCGACCTGCCGACCAGGAGGCCGCCTCCCGCGCCATCGAACGCTGGCGCAACGACTGCCTCACCGCAGCCGGCCAGCCCGCTGCCCCCCTGGCAGAGCGTC
>JBILDK010000186.1:0-5837 GCA_044352625.1 Planctomycetota bacterium | reverse complement strand
GCCGGTCAGCCATCAAGCGCCAGCGTCCGCCCGGTGAGCTGACGGAAGGCGTCGAGGTACTTGGCGCGGGTGCGGGCGATGACGTCCTCGGGTAGGACGATCCCGGGGCCGTTCTTGTCGAAGCGGACCTGTTCAAGCCAGTCGCGCACATACTGCTTGTCGTAGCTGTCCTGGGCACGGCCGGCGGCGTAGCGGTCGGCGGGCCAGAAGCGCGAGGAGTCGGGGGTCAGCACTTCGTCGGCCAGGATCAGCTCGCCCTGGGCGTTGGTGCCGAATTCAAACTTGGTGTCGGCCAGGATGATGCCGCGGGTGGCGGCGTGATCATGGGCGGCGCGGTACAGCGCCAGCGCGGCGCGCTCGACTCCGGCGGCCTGGGCGCCAAGGATGACGGCGGCGCGTGCCGGGCTGATGTTCTCGTCATGGGCACCGATGGCGGCCTTGGTCGAGGGGGTGTAGAGCGCCTGGGGCAGACGTGCGCTTTCGCTCAAGCCGGCGGGCAATCCGAGCCCGCAAACAGTGCCGGCGTGGCGGTACTCTTTCCAGCCAGAGCCAGCGAGATAGCCGCGCACGATGGCCTCAACCGGGAGGATCGCCAGGCGTTTGACCAGCATGGTGCGCCCGCGCAGCACGTCGGCGTGGGCGCGCACCGCCGCGGGCATCGCGTCCACGTCGGCAGTGATCAGGTGGTTGGGGCAGACATGCTTGAGCAGATCAAACCAGAACAGGCTGAGCTGGGTCAGGATCACGCCCTTGCCGGGGATGCCATTGGCCATCACCACGTCGAATGCGCTCAGGCGGTCGCTGGCGACAAAGAGCAGGTGCTCGGCATCGACCGCGAACACGTCGCGGACCTTGCCGCGGGCGAGCAGTTCGAGACCAGGCAGGTCTGCGCGCAGCAGACAGGCGCTCATTTGCTGACCTTGCTGCGAATCTCGTCGTCGAACAGACGGCTCTGGAAGGCGAGCAGCGCGCGGCGGTAGCCCTCAGCGAACTGCGTGCGCCGGGCCTCTTCAAGGGCGGGGCCGGGCTGGATCGCGGTGACCTGCACCAGACGCACCTGGGGCAGATCGCTGACCTGGCCATCGACCTCGGCGAGGAACACCGGGCGCTCGGGCAGGGCGAGGCTGGCCAGCGCCACCCCATCGCCGGGCAGGCCTCCGGCCTCGCTGGCGGGCGGCCGCAGTTCGCTCAGCGGGCTCAGCGCACGGGTGGTGGCGGTGGTGTTCCAAACCTTGGCGCTGTCGCTGGCGGCCCACGCGGTGAGGCCCCCGGCCTGGGCGGCGGTGCGCGCCTCGGCAGCGGCGGTGAGCAGGGCGTCGCGCACGCGCTGGCCACCGACGTAGGCGATGACCTCGGGGCGGACGTCGGCCAGCTCCTTGAAGCCGGCAGGGGTCCGGCTCACCAGTCGCACCGCGATCCAGGTGCTCTGGCCGCCGCTGGCGAGCTGCAGGGGGCTGCTGATGAAACCGGGTTCGACGGTGGAGCTGAACAGGCCGATCTGGTCGCGAACCCGGCCGAAGGGGCCCAGGTCGAGCTGACCGTCGTTCGGCTCGGGAATCACCAGGGACTCGGTCAGGGTCAGGCCGGCTTCCGTGGCCAGCGTGGCGAAGGCCGCCGCATCGGCGTCGGGGCGGCTGTCGAGCGCTTCGGCGAAGCGGTTGGTGCGCGCGGTGGCCTCGGCTTCGGCGCGGGCGCGCTTGACCGCGGCGGTGACCTCGGCGGTGACCTCGGCGAGAGGCTTGCGCCCGGCGGGCTGGTCGGCCGAGGCGGGGGTGGTGAACCGTTCCGGATTGGCGTTGTACCACGCCTGCAGCTCGGCCTCGCTGGGGACAATGGTGGTTTCGAGCGCGGTCAGATCGGGCCACGCCGCCTGGACCGTGGCAGTGGCCGGCGCGGCGAAGCGCGAGGCGCGCAGCTTTTCATAGGCGGTCTGGATCTCGGGATCGGTGTCGGCGATGGGGACGATCAAGTGCTTGGCATCAAGCAGCACCTCGACCGTCGTGAGCTGCTCGCCCAGGGCGACCAGGTCAGAGGCCGCCGCGGCGCTGACCGCCGGGGCCAGGACGCTGCGCGCTTCCAGCGCTCCGACCGCGACCCGCTCCGCCAGGAAGCGGCGCAGGGCGGTCATGGTGACCTCGATGGGGCCGCCCTGATGTTCGATCAGGGCCTCGCGCACGGTGCGCGTGGCCTGGCCGGGCAGCGGCTTGGCCAGGAACTCATCGACCACCCGGTCCAATTCCCGCCCCTCGGGCTGCAAGTCGAGGGTGGCTGCGTAGCGCGCATGCTGAATGGCGGTGGCGTACATCTCCTGGTTGGGATACGCGAACTGGAATCCGGGCAGGTTCTGATGGCGCGGATTGAGGATGTCCTGCAGCCGCCGGGCGGTGTCCTGGCGCACCAGGATGTCGTTCTCCGACACGCCAGCGATGGTCCGCGGGCCGTTCTGGAGCAAAGAAACCGACGAGCCCATGCCAAAGAGGACGCCGACGAACAGGACCATGGTCCAAATGAAAATATGCTGCCCCATGGTCAGGGTCCGGGCCTGGACCGGTTTATCCGGCGAGATCACTTCAGCGTCCTTGACCACATCGGCGGGCAGGCGGGAGGGGGCGGCGGGCTTGGCGGGGTCGTTCATGTGCGCTGCGGAACCTAGGAAGCCCCGGCCGCGAGGCAATCTCGGCCGGCATCCGGGAGCATGCGCTTGCGGTTGGACTGTTTGTGGGGTATGAAGGAGTCACCGCCTGCCGCGAAGGACCCTCTGCCATGTCGGACGACTCCGCTTCTGAGACCACCAAGACCACCGAAGCCCTTCCGGTGGGTCCGGCCACCATTACCAAACGCGAACTCGCCGAGCGCATTGCCGAGGAACACAATCTCGGCCAGGTGCAGACCTTAGCGGTCATCCAGTCATTCCTGGATCATGTTGTGATCGAACTGTCCAAGGGCAATCGGCTGGAATTCCGTGATTTCGGTGTGTTCGAGACGGTCACGCGCAAGGCCCGCACCGCGCTCAATCCCAAGACCCTTGAGAAAGTTCCGGTCAAGAGCCGTCGGGTGGTGAAGTTCAAGGTCGGCCGGCTGCTCAAGCAGAAGGTTGAACATCTCCCGGCCACCTGATCCAGCATGGCGAGGCATGGACACCCGGCCGCCGGTCCTAGCCTGTTCCGCCATGCGCCTGATCGGCTTTTGCCTTACTGCCGCCTTGGCCGCTCCTGCGGCCGAGCCGGTCCTTCCTGATTTCGCGATTAAAGCTGGTGAGGGTGGTGGCCTCAGTCTGCTTGCTGATGCGCCCAGCCATTTTCGCGGCGGCGTTGATGTGGCGTGGTCCGGTATTCTGGTGCAATGCGATGCACTGTCGTTTGTACGCACGCCCTACGCCGGCAGCCGCGAACCGATCCTGGCCGAGGCCAGCCTCGTCGCCGGGCCCAAGGGCCCCCAGCTGGGTGACCGTCAGGTAGTCGTTCTCGACAGCAGCCTGGCCACCATGCCCACCATCGCTTTCAAGGGGCGGCTCACCCCGGGGGTGCTCCACCTGACGCGCTCTGCCGGCGACGCCAACCAGCCCAATCTGGTTCGGTTCCGCATGTCGTTGGCGCCGCTTGGTGATTTCGCCGGGCAGTTGCGCAACGCCGGCGGCTGGCAGCCCTATCGCGGCTGGGCGGAACGGGCCGAGGCCGAGGTGGTGGCGGAGGTCCAGTCCGATGGCCTGCGCAATCCGCGTTTCGCCACCATCCTGTTGCTCGGCGTCGCCGGGGACGAGCAGGTCCCGCGCCGTCGCGCCTGGATGGTCGGTCCTTCGCCCACCCGCGTCGGGGCACCCCAGCCCGAGCGGCCGACGTTTGTGAAGGCCGAGGCCATCGATTTCACCATCTGTTTCGACGAACAGGGCACCTTCACCCGTATCCAGACCGGCAACGATTTTGCCCAGTTCCCAGTGGATGCCGAAGGCAACGCGCTGTTGCCGCCTACACCTGCCCCCGCACCTGCGCCGTGAACGTCCTCCGCTTCCTCCGTCCCGACTGCATCAAGCTCGACCTCGACGCGCAGCCGCTCCCGCCGCCTGAGGATGACGAGGAGTCCGAAGCCCAGCGCCGCAAGCGTCATCATGCCGAAAAGGAATCGGTGATGGCCGAACTGTCGGGCCTGCTCGACGCCAGCGGTGAGGTGGTCAACCCGACCAAGTTCCACAAGGACCTGATCTTCCACGAACGCCGCAACACCACGGCCATCCTGCCCGGCGTGGCGATTCCGCATGTGCGCACCCTGCAGATCCGTTCCTTCGTCATGGGCCTGGCCCGCGCCGGCGGTGACGGCCTGTGGTACGACCCGCTCGACGGCCAGCCCACGCGGCTGTTCTTCGTGCTCGCCGCCCCGCCCTACGACGACCGTATCTACCTCCAGGTGTACCGCGAAATCAGCCGCATCGTCGCCGACGAAGAGGTGATCCGCGACCTCTTGGCGGTACCCGACGCCCAGGGCGTGTTCAATATTTTGCGGCAGTTCTTCCGCTGACCGACGTTCGCGTCAGGGTACCGAAAGTGGCTCAACACGATCCGGGTAACCATGTAGCGGCCTTTCCGGTGTCTGGCTGACCCCCGGTACCCAGCCTCGCGGGGCACAGGCAGTTGGTGGGTGGGGAACAGCCTCGTGCAGCGCCAAAGAGCCGCCTCCAGGAGGTGCTCGGTGGACAGGGCGGATGGCATTGCCCCTCCACCATCCACCACCACATACCAACTGCGTCTTGAGCCTGAATACGTGGTAGACGTCGAGCCCACCTGGGCGGAGTCAGGGGCCTGGACTTGGCTTTTTCTTCGGTTGCTGATCCGGTTCGGGGCCCACGCTGCCACCCTCATGACCGACCACGCCGCCGCCATCGCCCGCCTCAACCACCCCGACCGCGCCATCCGCCTAGAGGCCGCCAGCGCGGTCGGCGCCGCCCTGCGTTCTGGCGCGCTCACCCGCGCCCTGAGCGACGAGGTCAACTGCCACGTTCACTCGCGCTATTCGTTCAGCCCCTACTTTCCGGCGATGGCGGCGTGGCGGGCGATCGACGCCCGGCTGCTGGCGGTGGGCATCATCGACCACGATTCGGTGTCGGGTTGCGACGAAATGTTGGAGGCCGGTGCCCGCCTGGGCATCGCGGCCACCGCCGGTTTCGAAATGCGCGTGTCCTTCGCCGGTACCCGGGTCACCGGTCGCAAACTCAACAACCCGGACTCGGTGGATATCGGCTACATCGCCATCCACGGCCTGCCGCGCCGTTCCATCGCCGCCGCCAAGGCCTTCCTGGCGCCGCTGGTCGCGGCGCGCAACCAGCGCAACCGGCGGCAGGTTGACAATATCAATGCGATCCTCCTGCCCTTGGGGATCAAGCCCCTCGACTTTACCCGCGATGTTGAAGGCATCAGCCAGTCAGCGGATCAGGGCAGCATCACCGAACGCCACCTGATGAGCGCCCTGGCCACCCGCCTGGTTGAGGCCAGTGGCGGCGGCCCGGCGCTGCTCGATCTGCTCACCGCGAAACTGTCGGTGCCGGTGCCAGCCAAGCTCGCCCCGCTGCTCATCGATCCAGCCAACCCCCACGCGCACTACGACCTGCTCGGCGTGCTCAAGAGCGCCTTCCTCGACCGGATTTTCATCCAGCCTGGGGCCGACGAATGTGTGCCGGTGGAACAGGCCGTGGCCTTTGGCTTGGAAGCCGGCGCGCTGCCGGTCTACGCCTATCTTGGCGATGTGGGCGAATCGCCCACCGGCGACAAGAAGGCCGAACATTTCGAGGACGCCTACCTTGACGAGCTGGTGGCCGAGGTGGTGCGGCTGGGCTTCGTAGGCATCAC
>JBILDK010000185.1:0-5888 GCA_044352625.1 Planctomycetota bacterium | reverse complement strand
GAGTCAGCCCCGTGCTTGATCCATAAATCCTAACGGTAAAGCTTTGACTTAATCACCGACGCTTGGCCCGAGGACAAGCCAAGACCCATTCAGCGAACGGCCCCGCGAACCAGACCATTATTATGGTCATAACAACAATCTGCGCATAAGAAATCGGCGGCTTTATGCAGCCCACCCCCATTATCCCTCGGGTCCAGCGCCATGCCCTGATGCATCTTCAGAGCCAATGCTGGCCGACGGCCAAGACCGTGAGGAGGCAGGCCATGATACTCCGCACGTGGCTGTTGACCTTGTCATCATCGTATGGGTTGCGGATATTGGCGCGACTCGCGCACTCGGTGGTGCAGAGGCAATGGCATTCAGTTACGACCGGATGCCCGTTGCAATCAGCCATGCCACATCGGGCCGCAATGTACAAGGGCCAACGGCGCTCAACGTTTCGCACTAACTTATTCAATGGTTGCGCCTACTGATCCACGAGTTCCGACAAGAAAGAGCAACCGGAACGAGTTATCGTACATACATGGTTTCGACGCGGACATTGACGACCCGCGGCTTCTTTCCACGCAAATCCAACTGAACGCGAAATGACCGCCGGATAAAAACCCCCTGCACCCCAGGAGCCTGTATCTTCGTATCCCGTCTGCAGCCGATAATGGCCGGCGTTTCATGGTCACTGGGCTCATGGTAGCCCCTTGCAGCAATGCAAGGGCACACCCATTTGGCCTGAATTGAAAAACTCATCCCAGGATGGGTAAAATCATCAACCAAGAATCACGAACCATCAACCGCGTTATCCGGGATCATCGGTCCTCAAGCAGCGCAGAAGACGCGAAAAGATAAATTTTCATCCCCTTCGAACATATGAATCCACACATCAATCATAAGATGTACCGAAATCAACTAGCCGCGCATGCGATAGAAGCGAAGAGGACCAGGCACCCCGCCTCAGGCGACGCAACCAGGAGAACACATCATGCACATCACGCGCAAGATATCGCTGGAAGTCCTGGCGATCGCCACGCTGATGAACCTGGTGATCAGGAACCCTGGCTGCCGTGGCTGGCATCCATGTAACCTCAAGGCGACTGGGCGTCTCGCCATGCTCGTCCTGCTGGCGACTATGCTCAGCACGCAGATCGCAGTGGCCGAAGAGGCGGCCATCAGCACGGCCCAGGCGAATGACCCGGTGCTCCACGTCTCAACCGACGGGAACGACGCCAATGACGGAGCAACGGCCGCCACGTCCCTGAAAACGCTCCAGGCGGCAGTCGCCCGGATGACCCCGGGAACAACCTGCCTCATCCATGCCGGGACCTACCGTGAAAGTCTTGTCCCGACGGTCGACGGCACCCCCGAAGCCCCATTGGTGTTTCAAGCGGCTCCTGGGGAGATGGTGATACTTTCCGGGCTCGATCAGGTCACCAGTTGGAGCCGCGATGACGCGCAGACGTACAGTGTTCCACTGAATTGGGATCTGGGCGCTGGAAACCAGGTTTTCCGTGATGGAAAGCCGCTCACCGAAGCCCGTTGGCCGAATCGAACGGGAACTGATGCATTGATCCCCGAGGGCGCCACGGCCACGACCAACGGAAGCGAGTACAACCGCCTGCGCTGCACAGCTTTCCCCGAAGGCTGGACCGCAAGCGCGCTCAATGGTGCCACGGTCTGGTGCATGGCCCAGTCTCGCTGGTCGAGCTGGACCGCCCCTGTCGCGCTCGACGGCTATGACCCTTTCACCCGCACGGTCTTGGTCAGAGGACACAACACTTGGTGGGTCACCAACAAGCATAATCCTGGCAAAGGCGATCCGGCCGAGTTTTACATCAGCAATGCACGTGCACTGCTCGACGCCTCGGATGAATGGTTTTTCGACAGCGAGACGAAGAGACTCCTTCTCTGGGTTGCCGCGAACGACAATCTGGATAATTCCATTATCGAAGTAAAACGAAGGCCGGTGGCAGTCGATCTGACCAATCGAGCCTTTATACACGTTCGCGGCATTCAGGTCGTCGGGGCAACACTGGACCTAAAAGATTCCCTGCATTGTCTCGTCTCGGGCATAACTGCCCGATACATTTGCCATACACGCGGCGGTTTCACCATGAATTCAGTCCCCGACGCACAGGGCATCTCGATTTCTGGCACCGGCAACGTTATTCGCGATAGCGAGATTGCCTTTTCTGCAGGCTCTGGCGTGTTTATGGAAGGGACGAGCAACGCGCTCATCAACTGTTTCATCCATGACACGGACACCCTCGGGTCGTATAGCAGCTGCTTGACCCTGCGCGGGTCGCAGCAGCTCATCACCCACAATACGCTGCGCGATACCGGTCGCGATGGCATTATAATCGGCGGGTCTGCGCATCTTATCCAGTACAACGACATGTCCCGGGCCGGCCGGATCTGCCACGACACCGGCGCAATCTACAGCACCGGAAACGCCGATGGAACGCAGATCTGCTACAATTGGGTGCACGACGTCAATACCCACTATGGGAACGGCATTTATCTCGATAACTACAATTCAAACTTCCATATCCATCATAACGTGGTCTGGGAAATCCTGTCCAATGGCATTCAAACCAACCGGCCCAGTGCCTACACCACGGTCTCCAACAACACCGTGTTCGGCAGGATAAGCGCAACCTACAGCCCATGGACCGGCCAGAAGACCATGTTCGGCTCGTTGCTGGCGAATAATCTTATCAGCTCACGGCCGACTTTGAAAGCCGGATATGCCGAGGTCGCCTCCGTTCTACATGGTCTTCCCGATCCTGTCGGAGGATTCGATCCGGTACGCGACCGATCCTCGGCCGGCATCGACCAAGGCGTTGTCCTGCCGGGGATCACCGACGGGTATTCCGGTGCGTCCCCGGATTGCGGCGCGTACGAGACTGGACAGCCATTATGGCGCGCCGGACACGACTTTGCCCAATCACCATTGCCGAGCTATGCGCTCACGAGCCCGCATCATCGCAACTATGTGGCGAACGGTTCTTTCACCGGACAACATGGGGCTCTTCCAGTGGGGTGGAGTCAAAGCTCAGGCACGCCGGTGGTCCAGAAATTCCCCGGCTTCAACGATCCACCACCTGACGGACGAAACTCCGTGCATCAGACCAGCCTGGTCCTCGATGGCAATACCGCAGAGGGGGTTGCGCAGATAGTCAACGGGCTGAAAGCCGACACTGACTATACTTTCGCTGCTTATGTCCGCTGCGATGAGACGGCCAACACGGACGTGATATTGAGCGTGCGTGATATGGCTGGAGTCGTGATCGGTTCCGCACGGCATTCCGCGACGACCGCCGCCACCTGGCGACATGTGGAGGCCCCATTCCGATCCTCCGCCAATTCGGTCACCATCGGCATCACCAAGAACGGTGCTGGCACCGCCTACGTGGACGAAGTCGGCCTGGTTCCCATGGCGATGCCGGTGCCGGGGCAGACCAACACCTTCAAGACGCTGGCGGTGAGCGCAAATGACACGGATCAGATGAACGTCCGCCCTGGAGAATTCACGGCCAGTTCCGACCTCCAGGAGACGCTCCGGGAGAAGGTGAATCCGCACCTCCCGGACGGAATCTATATCCGTATGATCACCCTGGCGTCTCCATACAAGTCTCCAGACAAAATGGCAAGCTGGATGCTGCCGGATCACACGGCCAACGACATCCTCAGGCGCATTACCGAACTTCAGCCCGATGCACTTGAACGGTTCATCACCGGAAAGCAGGATCCAGCAATGGCGGTTCCGGTGGATGAGGGGGCAATGCCCATGACCGTACGTGAATTCCTCGACGCCGCCATCGCTGCCGGCAGCCCGCGATGCATCATTATCCCCAAGCTGAACCTCAAATGGAGAGAAGACTTTTTCTTCGAATCGGCCCGCAATCTCTATGACCTTCCACTGAAGAAGCCCATCCGGAACATCAATCTCGATTGCACGGAAGACTACTGGGACAGCCATACTCCCGAACAGACCAAGGCCATGCTGAAGCGCCTAAAGGACATCGGTTTCGAGGTGATCGGATGGAATCTTGCCGGGGGTTATCGTGACGGATTCGGTCATGTGGACTATGCCGCATTCAATATCAACACGAAGACGTGGCAGGTTAACGCCAAAGCTCTCGGCCGACTGACGGCGGACTCTCGTCTCAAAAGACGGCTCATGTACATCGACTACCCCGGCGCAATGAATGCCTTCACGGCCGCGCATACAGTTGATGAACAGGCCACGATTGTCGTGAATGAGATTTTTCCAAAGCAATTCCAAGATGGATTCATCTTTGTATATCCGATTTTCCAGGATGACTATGATGCCACCCGATCGCTGACCTCGTCTTCAGGTCCATATGCGGGGAAGTCCATGTTCGACATCACTAAGGCATTGATTGAGGAGAGCAGATGCGGATCAAGAAACGGCAAATGACGGTCGCAGCGATGCCACGGACATCCAGGTCGATGGTGCTATGGTCATCTCGTTCACCTCGAAACCGCCCTTGATTACACGCACCTGGTAAATGCCCCGGATGACCCGGTACATTTCGCGAATATCGCCGCCCATGCCCATCTGCCTACTCAATCCCCACAGGAGATCGACGATGTCCAGGAATCCCATCCATACCATGCGCTCAGCCACCGGGCTCATCCGCCTGGCTCTGGTCCTTGCCATCTGCATCGATCTCACGTCCGCAAGCGAACCATTTTCGCCTGGCGACCGTGTCTGTTTCGTTGGCGACAGCATCACTCATGGCGGATCATACCACGGCAACATATTGCTTTTTTACGCCACCCGATTCCCCTCGAGACGCTTCGCTTCTTTCAATTGCGGAGTGAGTGGAGGCAACACGAACGGGGCAATTGAACGCTTGTCCACCGACATACTCATCCACCAACCGACGGTGGCCACCATCATGCTCGGGATGAATGATGTTGGGCGCCAGCTCTACGCAAAGAACTCAGACCTCACAGACAACGACATCAATCGAGCCAAGGCCATCGACGGCTACGGAAAAAGCCTCCGCACATTGGCCACGCAATTGAAGAGCGGGGGAGCACGGCTAATCTTCATCACGCCTTCCATATTCGACCAGACAGCCGTGTTTTCCTCGTCTGACGATCCTTATTGCACGCAACCCGAAGAAGTCGGCGTCAATACCGGAATGGGCCTCATCGCCCAAACAGTCCGCGATGTCGCTGCTGAATTCGGTGCTTCCCTGGTGGATTTCTACCAACCAATGACCAGCATCAACCGCGAGCAGCAACGGCATGATCCGTCATACACGCTGGTAGGGAAAGATCGCATACATCCCGGTCCGATCGGACATTTCGTGATGTCCTATCTGTTCCTAAAGGAGCAAGGCGCTCCCGGAATTGTCAATCGCGTGGCAATAGATGCGGCAACCGGCAAGGCGAAGGAATTGGTTAATGCGCAACTGTCCGGCCTGACCACTGACCCTACCTCCGTCACATTCACCCTCGCGTCCGCGGCGCTGCCATTCCCCGTCTCGCCCGATGTTTATCCGGCATTGAAGCTGGTCCCATTCATAAAAGACATGAATCAGGAGTATCTTCAGGTCACCGGATTGGAATCCGGCGACTATGAACTGCTCATCGACGGAGAACTCATCAAGAGCCTTAGCTCGGAAGAACTGACCACTGGCATCAACTGCGCCGAATTGACGAATACGCCCCAATATCGCCAGGCTGTCCGAGTCATGCAGATCAACAAATCCAGGATGATGCTGGTTTCCGACAAACTTCGCTCATTGGTATTCGTCGAGCAGTCGTACTTGCGCGGCGTTGACCTTGCCAACCTGAGTCTTGAGGAGAAATGTGCCATCATCGAGAAGAATGTCGAGGTCCAGAAAGGCTTACCTTGG
>JBILDK010000184.1:0-5895 GCA_044352625.1 Planctomycetota bacterium | reverse complement strand
CTGGAGTGCACCGCGGACACCTGCGTCCGCCGCGAACTGGCCGATGCTCCGCTGACCCGTACCAACCACTGCTTGGTGGCGGACCACCAAGTCCGCGAAGGTGAACCGGTGTCAACCTCCTCGCACCATCGCCTCATCAAGATGTGTTCCACCCTGGCCACCGGCAACCACAGCGTGGCCACCATCAGCGCGCTCTTTGCGGACCGCAGCGACGGCATCGACAGCATCAACCGATATGACGAGGACGGCCAAGGCACGAGCACCAACGCCTGCATCATCTGCGTTCCAGCCCGCCGCGAACTGCGCGCCTGCCGCGGTTCCGCGGACCGCGGACGTTGGATCTCTCTACCGTTCAACACGGTGAACGACGGGTGTGTATAGCCCCGGGATCCCCGGAAATGGCATGCGGAAGGCTTCGGGTAGCATCGGCGCGTGTACGCTGACCCTGGGCGTGCCCGCAGCCGAACCTTCCGGGCTGGAGTCTCCATGCCTGCAATCTCTCCTGTCTTGCCCGATCAGCGGGTGCAGTTCGTTCTCGCGTTGTTGCACAAGGAGGACTCGCTGGAGGGCATTGCCCGCAAGGCCGGCGTCTCGGGATCGCCCCTGATCTGGTGGCGCGAGGAGTTCATCGAGGCGGGCAAGGCTGCGCTGGGCTGTCGCGTCGAAGAGCTGATGAACGAGTTGGCGGACCGCGATCAGGTGATCGGCGAGCTCACCGTGACGAATCGGATTCTCAAAAAACGGGCGTCCTGACCTGACACCTGAGATGCGCGGCGAGATCGTCGCCACGCAGGCGGCGCCACCGCCACGGCGTCTGCGGGTGTCGCTGCTGCTGCGGCACCTGGGTCACGTGGCGTCGGCGTGGTATCGGCCGCAACGATTGTGCGACCCGCGCCGCGCCCCGGGGCCGGCCTCGCCCGCAGTCGCGGATGAGGTGGTCGAGATCAATCGGCTCGCTGCCACCGAGTGGCCCTGGTGGTACGCGGTGACGGGATCGACGACTACAGCCGATACGTGCTGGTCTGCCACCTCACCGACTCGTTCAGCGCGGCGGCGACGTCGTCGCCCCACGCCGCACCCGCTCACCAACCCCGCAGCCGCCGCGTGATCCTATCGATACCCGTGACCCCTGCGCTCGGCGGGCCATCACGCCGCCGGACGAGGGGACCGATCGATGCACGGGAACGCCAAGCCACCAGGCCTTTTGACCCACCGTGCTGGGCCTCAAGGGTCGCGCTGCCTGCGGCAGTGGTTCGCACCCGGGCATGCCCACGATCGCCGGGTTCAGCAAGCCACGCGAAGGACAGTCTTGCGTAAAACCCGGAGGGGGGTCTCTGGTGGAACTGGGTGCGATACTGACCGAGTTGACCCTCCGTCAACGCCGCCAGGCCGCTGCATCAGCGCTCGGTCACCACCCTGATCGAGCTGACGCAATAGCGCTCGTCGGCGGAATTCACCGCCAGGGTGGCCTTGAGCAGGAAGCCGTTGGCTCCGTTCACCGCCTTGGTGAGATCGATGAACTGCCAGGGCATCCGCTTGAAATCGGTCACCCCTTGGGGGTAGCTGTTCTGCCAGGTATTCCCGAAGCGGCCGCAGGGGATCCAGGTGACCCCGTTGTCACGGCTGACGGCGAAGTCCACCGTGCTGCTGTCCTCGAAGGCGCGGGCCTGGAATTCCACCACCGTGCTCGTGAGCGGCTGATCGCTGGTGATGCGGTAGACGATCGAGCCGGGAACGAAGTGCTTGGCCGGGCGTAGCAGCCGCGCCTGGGCGTCGTGCATGTAGTTGGGTTCAGCCTTGTGCAGGGCCACCACCAAGCCCTCCACCGACACCGCGCGGGTCTTCCAGCTGTCGTCGGTAGTGGTGTAGTAGTCCTCCTGCATCAGCACCCGGTTGGGCTGGGTGACCTGGATCAACCGGCGGGTGGTGCCCAATTCGGCGTAGGGCGAATAGGCGACCTCGACCCGCTGGCCGGGGCGCAGGCCTTCGGTTATGTGGCGAGTCTCGTAGTCGGCGTAGCGGCCATGCATGGGCACGGTGTCGAGGCGGGTGCCGTAGGAGAACTCGTAGGTGTTGCCGTTGTCGAGGGTGATGGTGCCGTTGCTGAACACCGGCCCCATCGGGTTGGGGGCGGTGATGGCGGCGATGGTGCCGGCATCGCGGCCGTAGAGGGCCTTCACCGTCGTCACTCGGCCTTGGTCGTCGATGGTCAGTTCGACGCGATCCTGGGCGCGGGGGTCATCGCCCTTGGCGTCCTGGGCGCTCAGCCGCTCAGGGGCGCGGCTGGTGCGGATCTCGGGGGCGAGGGGCAGGGTGAGGGAGTCCTCGAGGCCCAGCAGCTCCCGGTCCTGGCTGTCGAAGCGGATGCCGTTCTTGCCGTAGTCGAGGCAGCGTGCCACCAAGGTGCGCGGCAAGGTCCGGGCGGCGGGCTTCACCGTCACCGCATCCACCCGGGCGACGGCGCGGCCATCCACCAGCGCCGCCGGCACGCCGGCGCCATCGACCGCCAGACGGTAGCGGTTGGGGCCCACCTGGGCCACGGTCCATCCGCTCCAGCCAGCGGTGGGGACGCTGAGTTCCACCGCCTGGCGCTCGGCATCGGTGGCGAGGGAGAACTCGCAGCCATCGACGCCCACGCGATGGAGGGTCACCACCACCGCCTGGTCGTCCTGGGGCAGGCGCACCTGCACCGGATGGCGTCCGAGGGGGCCGTGGCCGCGCACCGCGTAGCGCGCGGGCAGGACCTCGGCCAGGGCCCCGGCGAGCAGCTTCTGGGCGCTGCGATAGCGGCCGGCTTCGAACAGCGTCCGCGCCTGGGTGGCAGTGGCGGCATCGCCGTCCAGCTCGGCGAAGCGTGCGAGGGCGGTGTGGGCCACCGCCCGATCCTGGATCCACAACTGGGTGGTGCGCGTCTCGCGCCTGGTCATTCCATTACCGGCCAGCGGGCCGGTGGTGCGTGGCCACTGGGTGCCGACCGAGGCTTCGAGCAGGAAGGCGGCATCGGGCGCGCCGGCGGCGTGCAGCTCGAAGCGCAGGTGCTGCGACGTCTTCCCCTTCATGGCCGCCCCCAGGTCGACGGTGGCCGTCGACGTCATGAATGGCGTCCAGTGGTCGGGGCAGGGCAGCTCCTTGGCGGTCACGGTGGCCATCGGGCGCAGGGTGTCAGGGCTGTCGCCCAGCAGGACCACGATCCGGTTGGCCTCGCCGGGCGAGACCCGGCCATCGAGGTGCAGCGAGAAGCCCGAGGGGAACGGCTCGCCGCCGTTGTCGAGACGGTAGGTCACCTGTCCGGACCGGGCCACATCCATCACCGCCAGGCGGCTGGCGGTGATGCTGTCGGCGTTCTCGCGCGGCTGGCTGTGGATGCCAATGTTGTCGCTGGAGACCGGCGCGCCCAGCGACGCGGTGTGGTTGTAGGGCGCGGTGAACACCAACGGTTCGTGGTGTTGAGGTGCCGGCATCGGCTGGTCGTCGCAGCCGTCGGCCTTGCGCACGTCGTCGAGCACATCCTTGGGTTCGTTGAAGAAGTTGACGTACTGGAAGCCGGCGGAATACAGCTTCACCAGCGGGGTGGCATCGCCCTTGAGGATGGTGCCTTCCAGATTGCCGTGCACCAACTTGCCGTTGGCTTTGACGTAGTCGTACATCACCGCCTCGTCCCAGAACAATTCGCCGGTGGACCAGAAACCATCCACGATGCCCATCTGGCCGCCGAACCAGCGGCGGTCCTTCATCGGCCCTTCCGACCGGAACACGGTGTGGCTGTACTGGTTGAGGATCAGCTGGTCGCTGGGCAGGGTCACCTGGCCGCGGTCCACCACGGCGCTGTCGCGCTGCAACAGCTCGCGGTTGGTGGCGGCGTACTCCTGCCAGATCCGCACCCCGTCCTGGAACAGCCACGCCCGCTCGGCGGCGCTGATGCCGTCGGTGGGGTCGAGCACCAGCCCATCCTTGGCCGCGGTGGCGATGGTGGCGGCGGTGATCTCGCCCATAGGCGGACCCATCTCGCGCAGGTAGTTCGGCTGGGGCGTCTTGCCCCGGGCCTTGAGCAGGTCGATGGCGTCGGCGCTGCCTTCCAGGCAGGCGGTCAGCCGGCGGCGCATCTCGGTGTTCACCCAGGGATCGCGGAAGGCCGCCCAGAAGGCGCTGCTCCACATGTTGGGGAAGGACGCGGCGTAGGAGCGGTTCGCAGCGTCGTAGGACAGCAGGCTGTAGCGGATGTCGTTGTAGTAGCCGCCGCGACCGTCGGGACCGCTCATCGCCCCGCCCCAGGTGGGGCCGTTGATCAGGAACTGCATCGGCCGGCCGCTCTCGGCCGAGCGGGTGATCGACTCCAGCATCCGCTTGCGGGTGGTGGCGATGGGGGTGTTGGCATAGCTGGATGAGCTGAAGTCGCCCAGCGGACCGAAGCTGGTGAAGCCCGGCTGGCCGGCCGGCAGGGTGGTGTGCTTGCCGATCAGGGCCATGGGCCGGTAGATGCCCTCCTCGCGGTCAAGGCGGGTGAAGAAGTCGCCCCATAGCCGCACCTGGCCGATGCTGAAGGGCGGCGCGCCAGCGCTGGTGAGGGTCACGGTGAGGTCGCCGGAGCCGGTGATGGCAGTCAGCGGGACCTTGATCAGGTGGTGGTTGGGTCCGGCGCCGTGTTCGGCATAGGTCCGGAAGTTCACCTCGGTGCCGTTCACCGCCACGGTGTAGCCGAAAGCGCGCGGCCGGCGCTGGTGGATCTCCTGGATCTCCAGCAGCAGGTCACCGGTGCAGACCGGACGGGGGAAGGTCAGCTCCAGCCGGGCTCCGGTGCCGCTGACGGTGTGCACCTGATAATCGCGGCTGAAACCGCCGATATCGGTGGTCAGGGTCTCCACGGTGCAGCGGTCACCGGTGATGGTCCGCGGGGCGACACAGGCCGGCGCTGCCGCTGTGGTTGCAGCGGTGATGGCTGCGTTCCCTGCACTCCTCGGCGGGTTTTCGGCCGGGCTGCACGAGGCGAGAGCCCCGACGATGGCGACGACGATGGCGAGCCGGCAGGGGCTGCAACGTTGTGGGGCCGACAGGTGCAGGGTGGTACGATGTGGATGGAGCATGGGTCTACTCAAGATAACCAGAACCCATGCCCCTCCAGTCGCAAAAAGTGCGGCGTCACACCGGTCGGTCTTCAGCCCGAACCCTTCGGACTCAGGAGATATTCAGCCTGCGCAGCATCCAGAAGCACGACATCATCAATGAAGAACGGCTGCGGTGTCCCGCCAACGGTCTGGTTGTAGAAACGGAATGCGCGGAGGTCGGTGACGCCCGCAGCGCCAAGATCCGACAAGGGCATGATGATGCGCTGCCAGGTATTTTCCTGCAGGGCGGGCGAAATGACCTTCTTGGGCTGGAGGCCGGCGGGAGACAGCCGGTTCACCGCCATGGCGACCTTCTGGCCGCCATTGGCGCCGCCGTTGATCCACAGGCTTACCGCCGCATAAGGCGCGGTGGAGAAAACCTGACTGGGTACCGGCGAACAGGGCAGACCCAGTTCGTCCGCCATCCCCATGAGGGCCCTGATCGATGTCAGCCCGGTATGGGCGGACTCCCGGCTCGCCTTGTCCACCCCGACCGTGGTCGAAGCGGCAGGGATGTTGGTGCTCACCAGCCAGGGAGCCTGGATGCCCTCAAGCATCGGACCCTGCCCGTAGACCACCACGCCACCACCCAGCACGGTGAAGGAGAGGGTGATCGCGGCCGAGGCCTGGTCGCCATCGGTGGCCGTCACGGTCGCCACCGCCGTTCCAGCCGCGAGGGGCCGGCCGGAGATGCGGCGCGTGACCGGGTCGAAAACCAGTCCGGCTGGCAGCCCGCTCGCGGTGTAGGTCAGCAGATCGCCATCAGGATCGGTGCAGGCGGGAACGGTCAGCG
>JBILDK010000008.1:0-18719 GCA_044352625.1 Planctomycetota bacterium | reverse complement strand
AGGTCGGTGACACCATGCAGGATGTCGTGGACGGCCTCCAGACCTCCATCCGGGCACTCAACTCGACCTGGAGCGGGGCCACCCTGGCCCTTGGCAACCTGGCCACCTCTGGTTTCACCACGACCCTCACGCGCGGTTCGGATGCCAATCTCACCGACTTCAATTTCACGCTCGAAATCGACTACATCAACGCCGTAGCCGGACGGGCCTCGGTCACCCAGGTCCAGATGACCAATGTCGCGGGCATCTTCCAGGGCGCGGCCACCGATTCGGTGTTTTTCGCCAGCGGCGCCACCACGGCCGGCATCGGCACCGGCGACACCTTCAATGCCAATGCCAATATCGCCTCTGGCATCGGCGTCAGCGTGACCATCAACGCCCGCACCCTGGTCTACATCACCACCGGGCGGATGAGCCTGACCAACCTCGCCACCAAGATGAACACGGTGCTCCAGGCTTCTCCGGAAAACAGCAACTTCCGCATGGCCTACATCACCGGCGGTGCGAATCTCTTCGGCGGGTCCCTCGGCAGCTCGGGAGTGGTAACCGGCACCAATGCCGGCGCCTCCTCGCTATTCCTGTCCAGCGTCACGCCGATGAACGGCAACTACTCGGTCAGCCTGTCCTTCGACCAGAAGGTCGGTACCGACGCCAATATCAACGCGACGACCCTGCGCACGGGTTCATCCTCGAATAGCACGCTCAACCTCGACACCACTGCCCAGGACCGCGTCAGTGGCCGCACAGCGGTCGCGGCCCATGTTGAAATGCTCGTCGCCAACAATGCTACCCAGACCATCACGATCAGTGGTACTGATGTTACAGCCACCCTGACCACGTCGAATGGACTGTCTTTGTCCCTAGGCATGGGAAACATCACGCGCAGTGGCAGTGCAACCTTGATTCTTGATCCAACGGCGGTGGCCAACCACGGATATCAGGGCGTATCCATCGAATTGTCGACCGGGCTCTCCGCTGCTGGCGGCTTTGCGACCTTCGATCTTGACAATGGTGCCAAGTTCCAGGTCGGACCTAATGCCAGCCAAGCGATCGGGGTGACCATCGATTCCATCGCGGCGACTGAGCTCGGGCGCAATGTCGCGGGAGCAGGATCCCTGCTCAGTCTCTACGACTTGCTCAGCAGTCAGAAATCCGCCCTCACTACGGGACTCACGAATCAGGCGCTCATGATCATCGATGCGGCCACCAATGAGGTCACCAATCTGCGTGGAAAGATGGGTGCCATCCAAGCTAACGCCTTCGAGACCGGCATCCGCAACCTGCGCACGACCTTCGAGAACCTGACCGCGGCGGAGTCCATGATCCGCGATGCGGACTACGCCGCCGAGTCCGCCACCTTCACCCGCAACCAGATCCTCGTCCAGGCCAGTCAATCGATGCTCGCCCAGGCCAACCAGATGCCACAGAACGTGCTCAAACTCCTGCAGTGATCCCCTTCTTGGCGTAAACCGCACCACCGGGCAAGGATCCCCTTGCCCGGTGGCTCCATATGCAGGAGGCTGCAGGCATGTCCATCGCCCACTATGAACTGAACCGAGCTTTTTTCCTCCGGCTCGCGGCCGGAGCGGGCGAACACCTCCCATCTTCGTGGCCGGCACGTCGGTTTACCGCCGATCCCGCGCAGACCCTGGCCGAGGCGCGCGCGGCCACCGCCTTCTTCAACGAGGGCCTGTTGGCGATCGGTTTCGGCGACGGTTCCCTGCTGACGCTGCTCCTCGAGGATGCGTTGGCAACCGCGAAGCTGATCCATGTCATCGTGTTGCCGACGGAGATGCGCGACTTCGCCCACTGGATGGGCACCATACCAAGTTTCGAGAAGCTGCTCAGCGGGCACAAGATCAGCATCCACTTTCCCAGCACCATCAATCAGGCCGATCTCATCATTAACGGCGCCTATGGCGATCATGAATCCATCACCCGGCTGGCGGGCACGGCGATGATCGAGGGACATCCGCTCCACGAGGCCGCCGAGGCCCAACGCACAGAGTGGCTGCCCGCCCTGCACAAGACCCTGGTGCAACGCTTCGACTGCCTGGGCAATGATGTCTATGACACCTTCCTTGGCGCCAAACACGCCTTGATGCATGGCCTGGGCCTGGTCCGCCAGAACCGCTCCGGCGACTATCGCGACCGCTATGCCGGCAAATCCGCCATCTGCATCGCCGCGGGGCCGAGTTGCAGCGCCTTTTTCGACCGCATCCGCGAGGTCCAGCACGAACACGTGATCATCTGCGCGGATTCGAATCTCGGCGGTCTCCTTGATCTGGGGATCGAGCCGGATTTCACCTGCATGGTCGAGCGGCCCGAATCCGTCCATCGGCTGGTGAAGAACGCGGGTCCACGCTGCTCGACCGTCCTCTTCGCCCTCCCGGTCGTCCATCCGTCCTCCGCCCAGCCGTTCGGTGACCGGGTGGCCTGGTGGTGGAACGCCGACGACCTCTATCCCTGGCTCGACCCGGCCGAGACCATGGGCTCCAGCGGCCGCAGCTCGGGCACCATGACGGTCGCGCTCGCCGCCGCCCTGGGCTGCTCCACGATCCACCTGGTGGGCCACGATCTGGCCTTCAAGGACGGTGTCAGTCACGGGGCGGGCACCGATCCCATGGCTTTCGAAACCCAGAAGCGCGCCAACAAGGAGCTGACCAGGACCAATCCCAACTACTATTGGCGGGCCGTCGACGCCCCGCGCAACGGCGGCGGGCTGATCGACACCATGGGCGTATGGGAGATCTTCCGCAGCGACATCGAGTCGATCATCGCCAGCTACGACTCACGCACCACCTTCATCAACCATAACATCCGGCTCGGCACCGGTGCGGTGATCCATGGGTCGGTCGATGGCGATTTCCCCACCCCCACCGGCATCAAGCTTGAGAAATCCCATCCGACCAGGCAGTGGACCGAGGAGCAGTGCGCGGCCTATCGCGCGCGTGCGCTTCAGCTCAGTGACGACTTCGCCGCGCTGAAATCAGCGTTCCGCGAACTCGAAAAGGAGATCGGAGCCTGGCGCCCGATGCAGATGGATCGGGCTGCCGTCGAAGGCATCGGCGCACGCTTCAATCTCACCAAGCCGGTGGATCCGAGGAATCGCGCCTGGTTCGCCTATGTGTTCCGCGCCGCCTTGCGCAACCTCATGGTCCGCCTGCACCTCAACACCTATGTGCGCACTATGGCCGAGCGCAATTGGAACCAGGTCCAGGTGATGCGGACCTTCGCCGCCTCCATTCCCAACCTGCTGGATCGGCTTGAGCCGGAACTGAAACTGGCTCTGGAGGCCCATTCATGAGCGCTCCCGATTTCGCCGGCTTCCTCCTGGCCCTCAGCCCGATGCTGCACAGCGAGGATCCGCGCGCGGAGATCCTGCGGCACGAGATGGGCGCGACCATCAATCGCAACCGCCTGACCGGGCTGGAGGAGGGCATCAACAGCTTCAGCACGGACCAGCTCTGCTGGCTGGCCATGTCCAATCCCGCCTGGAGCCACGGCCATCCGCTGGTGCAGGCCCTGGTGCTCAGCGCCGCCCTCGACAGCCGTTGGGATATCGTGGTTGAAGCCGAGCGGCACCGCCTGATCCCCGACTCGTGGACCTGGTGGGGTGCCGCGGTCGGCTTCCCCGGCAGCGCCCCGGAGCTTCTCGATTTCATCCAAGGCCAGTCGGAGTGGCGCGTGCGCTGCGGCATCGCCGCGCTTGCCACCCGCGGCCGGCCGAGCCTGATCACGCCTGACCTCCTGCTCCTGTTCGCCCGGCAGGATCTGGCGAAATGCTATCACCAACTGCTCCTCCATGGCTTGTCGGGTGCTCCGACCCAGGCCCTTGCCAATGCCGCCCTGAGTCACGGCGCCAACTGCCCGGAACTGTTCTTCGTCGGTGATGTCGATCCGCTGCTCGCGGATCTGGTCCGCCTCGGCAAGCCCGAGAATCCGGATGCCGCCCTCGCCCCGTTCCGCGAGGCCATCGGCGACTTCACCCGCGCCGCGGCCGCGGAGCTCGATCTGGAACGCGGCCTGTTCCGCTCGGCGCTCCAGCGTTTGAATGGCATCCGCCTGCTGTCCCTGGCCTACCCGCGTTCGGTGCTGGTGGCGGTGCTCGCCGCCCTCGAATCCCAGGAGTTCGCGATCGTAAAGAAGCACCTTCCGCATATCGCCGACCTGCCGACCCGGCTGAAGGTCCAGACCCGGCTGGCCCAGGCCGAGAACGACACCGCCGGGGAACTCGACGCGCTGACCGAACTGCACGCGCTGACCCCAGGCGATGGCAGCGTCTTCGGGCAGCTCATCACCGTGCTTGAACGGCTCGGCCAGGATGAGATCGCGCGGCATCTCTGCTTCACCAACCAGGAGCGGTTCCTCGATGAGCCGGTCCTGATGCAGATCATCCGCCGGCATACCGGCGGATAGGCGGATCACTGCCCGGACTGGGCCCGGGCGTATTCCTCGGGCAGGCCGATGTCGTTCCACGCCTCCTGCATGTGGTAGGCGCCGACGCCGCCCTCGTCCTTGAGACAGGATTCGAGCAGTTCGGTGATCGGGTACATGCGGTCCTTGGCGATGCGCGGCAGGATGCCGGGGGACAGCACGTAGATGCCGGCGTTGATGCGGTAGTTCAGGCTCGGCTTCTCGACCAGGCGCGAGACCCGCGGGCCTTCCAGCTCGGCCACGCCGAAAGGGACCTTCACGACGTGTTCGCGCAGCGCCATGGTGGCGGCGAAACCGCCGGCACGGTGGAAGGCCAGCAGCCGCGCGATGTTGATCGTGGTCAGCAGGTCGCCGTTCATCACCACCAGCGGGGCGCGGGGGCGTTCCGGCAGCAAGGCGATGGGGCCGCCAGTGCCCAACGGTTTGTCCTCACGCAGATATTCGATCTTGCAGAAGAAACCCGTACCATCGCCGAAGTGATCCTCGATCATCTTGGCGTAGTGGCTGACCGAGATGAAGATGCGGCGGATGCCGTGGGCCACCAGATGGCGCACGATGCGCTCGAGGATCGGCTTGTCGCCGATGGGCAGCATCGGCTTGGGGATGGCCTGGGTCAGCTCGCCCAGGCGCTCGCCCCTGCCCCCGGCCATGACCACCGCCCAGGACTCGTTGCGCCCGCTGGTCAGCATGGTGCGCAGGGTGTGGAGGTCCGACAGGCGGCCGGCCTTGTCCACCACCGGCAGGCAGTTGAAGCCGCGATCCACCATCAGGCTCATCACCTCGGCGCGCGGCGTCTCGGGATCGACGGCGGTGAACTTCGCATTGGCGGCGGCCGAGATGGGATCATCCAGCGCTCCGCCGCGGATCAGGTGGCGGCGGATGTCGCCATCGGTGACCACCGCCACCAGCTTGCCGCGGGCGTTGCACACCAGGGCGACCATGAGGCCGCCGCGATCGATCACCGCCAGGGTCTTGAGCACCGGGGTGTCGGGCGCGACCACGAGATCGTCGAGGTCCAGGGGCCGGGGATCGTTCATGGTTGCCTCGTCATACGGAATTCCGCCCACGCGAAGTCCTCGGCGGTGTCGATGTCCACGGCACGCTCCACCGGCATCTCGTAGGCGAAGGTGCGCTCGCCGTAATAGCTGCCGGTCGCCTGCAGGAAGGCGCGGTCAATGACGAACACCGCGCCGTTGGGCAGCCAGGTCGGCGGGCATTGCTGACGGTGCGCGTTGGCCAAGGGGCCTTCCAGGAACGGGCGCAGCACGCCCTGCTCATCGATGCGGCGCAACCACGAGGCGGGATGCGGAGTCGCGCTGACGCTGATTACCGCCTGGGCGTCGCGACGCTGGAACAGTTCAACCGCGGCGTCGATATCGGCGGCGGTGCGCAGCGGCGAGGTGGGCTGGAGGATGGCGAACGCCGGCACCGGTCCCTCGCCACGCCGTTCCAGCTCGGCCGCGAGATGGAGGTACGCGGCCGAGGCCGGCGCCTCGTCGGTGGCCAGTTCCGCCGGGCGCAGGAACGGCACCTCGGCGCCGTGGGCCGTGGCCACCGCCGCGATCTCGGGGCTGTCGGTGCTGACCACGATCCGTGTGATCGTGCGCGCCGCCTGGGCGGCACGGATGGTCCAGGCGATCAGCGGCACGCCGGCCAGGGGTTTGATGTTCTTCCCCGGCAGGCCCTTCGATCCGCCGCGCGCCGGGATCACCGCAAGCATGTCAGAAATCCTCGGGTCCGAGGATCTGGTCGTAGGCGAGATCGCGCTTGGCGGTGCGGCCGATGACCAGCGGCATCCACTTTGGTGCGAGGCCGGTGCCGGGACGCTTGAGGTCGAGGTCGGCGCGGGTCAGTACCGTGCCTGCCTTCACCGGCCGCGCCGCCACGATCGAGCGGCGGAACGCGGGGATCTTCTCGTGGTCGGCGGCCGAGAGCACGCGGCGGTACGAGCCGAGCGCGGTGGGGATGCGCCGCGCCGCCTCGCAGATGATCGCCATCTCATCCTCGGTGGCGCTGACCTTGTGATCCCAGCCGAACATCGACTTGTCGAGGGTGAAGTGCTTCTCGATCACGCAGGCGCCCTTGCCCAAAGCCCCGAGCGGAATGATGGTGCCCAGGGTGTGGTCGCTGAAACCCACGGGATATTCCGGGAAATTGTCGCGCAGCAGGTCGATGTTGTTGAGGTGCACGATCTCGTCGGCGGGCGGATACACCGCCACGCAGTGCAGTAGGATGATGTCGCGGTTGCCGGCGCGCTCGATGGTGTCCACCGCCTCGGCGACCTCCGCCAGGGTCGAGAGCCCGGTCGAGAGCATCACCGGCAGGCCCTTGCGCGCGAGGTGGTCCAGGAAGGGGTAGTTGTTGCAGTCCATCGACGCGACCTTGATGAAGCCGGCGCCCAGCTTGTCCACCAGGAAGTCGGTCTCGCGCTCGCAAAACGGGGTCGAGGAGAAGTCGATGCCGACCTTGGTGCAGTAGTCGCGCATCTCCAGCAGTTGCGCCTCGGTGATCTGGAACTTCTCGACAATCTGCTCGAGGGTGAAATCGTTGCGGCTGCGGTAGTCGTCCTTGAGGAAGTGGTTCGATTCGTACACGCCCTTGGAAAAGATCGTGTCCTTGGTCCACGACTGGAATTTCACGCAGTCGGCCCCGGCACGCTTGGCGGCGTCGATCAGCTTGCGCGCCAGGTCCATGTCACCGTTGTGGTTTGCGCCCAGCTCGGCGATGACGTAGGCGCGGCCGAAATTGCGCAGGTCGCGGTTCATGAACTTCATGGCAGGTCCTCGGGCAGGATGAGGTCGTACCACCAGCCGGCCCGGGTGGCGGGCGGGCGGCGGGCGTAGGCGTCGCGCAACGCGGCGTCAGTGGCCAGGCGCTCGGCGGCGGCGGCATAGGCGGCAGCCAGCCGCCGATAGGCCGGATCCCACGGCAGGAGGCGGCGGTAGTGCGCCGCCTTGATCCGGCAGCCGCGCACGGCGTCCATGGTCCGGCCCCAACCGATGAGGTTGCCCGCGTGCTGGCGGTAGCGGGTCAGCGGCTGATCCAGGAAACGGATTGCCGCGCCTTGATGGAGCAACGTGGCGTAGAAACCCCAATCAAAAACCTCGGCCGATGGATCCAGGCGATGGCTGGTGGCGCGGGCGATAGCGGCACGGCAAGCGCTCGCCCCGAACCCGATGCAGGTCCCATCCTGGAGGTCCGCCGCGGTGAAGGCGCGATCCGGATCCCAGGCCCCGTGCAGCGCCGGCGGCGCCTCGGGCGAACCTGCGGCGAAGGGCGTAAAGTCGTGGGCCAGGGCCTCCCAGCCTGCCATGCCGGCGCGCACGGCGGCCACCCGTTCAGGCCGCATCCGATCGTCAGCGTCCACGAAGATCAGCAGGTCGGCGCGTTCGGCGGCGACCGCGATGGCCCGGGCGCGCAAGGCGGCCGGCGTGCCCACGGCTGCGATCTCCAGCAGCGGCCGACGCAGCCCGACGAGACTGCCGGGCGCTACGTTATCGAGCACGGCGACCACAGTGAAATCCCGGTCGTCCTGGGCATTAAGGTCGGTGACGAGGTCCGCCGCGAACGGCAGCGCCGCCGGATAGAGGACCGTCACCACCGCGACGCGTTCAGCCATGGTGGCGCTCCTGGGCGGGGACTCCGGTCACGGTGACACCAGCGACGACCGCCTTCACCACTACCGCGCCCATGCCCACCACCGCCCCATCGCCGATGCTGACGTGGTCGCGGATGCGACAGCCCAGGCCGAGATAACAGCCGACCCCGACCACCACGCCGCCGCCGGTCGCCACGGCAGTAGCGAGCACGCTGAAATCGCCGATCACCGCATCGTGTTCGACGATGGCACCGGTATTCACCACCACATGCTCGCCCACGACCGCGCCGCTATGCACGATGGCGCCCGGCAGGATGACGCTGCCCCGGCCGATGCGCGCCGAAGGTGCGATGTACGCCGTGGGATGGATGATGGTGGCCCAGTGCCCGTGGGTCATCGCCAGGATGCGTTGCCGGCGGCCGGCGAAGCTGCGCGCATTGCCCACGAAGGCCGCGTGCCACGCCGCGTCGGCGGGCGGTTCGCCCGCGAGCATCGGCAGACCCTTGCCCATGTCGTTGCCGGTGCAGCCGAGCAGCGACCAACCGCTGGCGGCGGCGGCTTCGGCCACCACCCGGGCGTGCTCACCGGCGCCGAGCAAAACGAGCGCGCTCACAATTTCGCATCCAGCGACAACCCGGTCTCGCGGTGGTGCAGGCCGGGGACGACGGCGGACAGGGCGGTGGCGAGTTCAGCCTTGGCGGGCGGATCGCCGCGGCGCAGGGCGGTGTCGATGATGCCGAGCAGACGGCCGAGGGCATCGAGGCGTGGAGCCACACCGGCCACCGCTTGGGCCGAGCCGAGGCCGACTTCGAGCGCGGTTTCGCCGGCACCAACGAAGATCTCCTCGGGCTTCTCGCCGCTGGTGTCGCTGCGCGTCACCAGCACCGGCCAGCGGCCCTGGGCGCGTTCGCTGGCGACGGCACCGCGTACGCGGGCCTCGTCGTCGTACCAGGCGGGCTCCAGGCCACGATGGCGCAGCACCGCCTCGGCAATGGCGGTGAAGGTTGCCTGATGCCGGGCCGGGTCGAGGCGCGGCACCAGCAGGTGGCGGTGCGGACAGCGCAGGGCGGCGAGCAGGCACAGGTCACCGGCCTCCCGTGGGCTCACCAGATAACGGCGCACGTCACCGGGCGCCGCCAGGGCCTGATCCTTGGCCAACCGCTGGAGGAACGCCCAGGGCAGGCTGCCGTCGCTGAACGCGACATTGGCGAAGCGGGTGGTGCTGACCTGGTTGAGCTCCGGGGCGTGGCCGCCGTCGAGCAGCGAGGCCGGGGCGTCAGGACTGGCGTGGGCCCACAGCAGCAGCTCCATGGTGCGCTTCGAGGCACCCATGAGGCTGGCAGGGTCGGCGGCCTTGTCGGTCGAGACGAAGAACACCCCCTGCTGGCCGTGGCCGTGGTTGCGACATGCGGCGAGGAAGCGGTCGGCCTCAACTAGGTTTACATCGAGCATGCGCGCCAGCGACCACTCGTCTCGCTCGCTGCGCACATGCTTGAGGGCGGCGAAGGACAGCACCAGGTCGAAGCGCGGCTGCCGCGCCAGCCAACCGCGGGCCAGGGGGCAGCCGTAGGCCAGGGGCTGCACCGTCAACGCGCCGGTCCAGGGTGGATCCTGGGCACGGATCGAGCGCACCAGCTCGGCGAGGTTGTTTTCCGACGGGTCGAGCACCGCCACGGCGGCAGGGTCATGTCTCAGCAGCGCCAGCAGGGTCGCACTGCCGATGGAGCCGGCGCCGCCAGCCACCAGTACCCGCCGGCCGGAAATGCGCTCGCCCAGACCCTCCAGGTCGGCGGCGAACAGGCTGGTTCCGCGGCCGGTGACCCGGGCGGTGATGGCGTCGATTTCAGTGGTCAGGCATAGCGGCATCCGTGCGCGCTCCTGCAACAGGGTACTTCACACCAGGGGCTCTACGCAAGTCCCATTCCCGACGGCCGCTCCGGTTGCATCGCCACGGTTTGCCACACCCTGCCGGGTCGGAGGTTGCGGCCATGAAACGTTGTCCGATCGGGGTCGTGGGTTTTGGCGTGGTAGGCGGCGGCGTGGTTGACGTGCTCCATGAGGACGGAGTGGTCATTGCTGATCGCTGCGGCCTGCAGCCAGTGGTCAAGACCATCGTCACCGACCTGGCCACCAGTGCCGGCCGTGATCCCCATGGCGCCCAGGTCAGCGGCGACATCCAGACCATCTGCCGCGACCCCGAGATCACCACCGTGGTTCACGCCGTGGGTGGAACCGGCATCGCCAAGGACCTGCTGCTGGCCCTGATCGCTGCCGGCAAGCATGTGGTGACCTCCAACAAGGCGTTGATCGCCGAGCATGGTGATGCCATCTTTGCAGCCGCCGCCGCCAAGGGTGTCGCGGTGGCCTTCGAGGCAGCCGTGGCCGGGGGCATCCCGGTGATCGCCGCCCTGCGCGACGGCCTCGCCGCCAACCGCATCGAAACCATCCACGCCATCCTCAATGGCACCTCGAACTTCATCCTTACCCAGATGGAGGTCGAGTCGCTCGACTATGCCACCGCGTTGAAACAGGCCCAGGCCCTGGGCTATGCCGAGGCGGACCCCACGCTCGACGTCAACGGCACCGACACTGCCCACAAGCTGGCCATCCTGGCGCGCATCGCCTTTGCCGCCTCGGTGCCGGTGAAGGTCATCCGCATCGAGGGCATCCAGGCCATCACCGCTGCTGACATCGCCAGCGCCCGAACCATGGGCTGCCGCATCAAGCTTCTCGCGGTCGCCCGGCAGCAGACCAGCGGACTTGAACTACGTGTGGCCCCGACCCTAGTGCCACTCGACCACCCGCTGGCGGCGGTCAATAAGAACTACAACGGCATCGCCATTCAGGGCAACAATGCCGGCCCCCACCTGCTGGTCGGACAAGGCGCGGGCGCCCGTCCCACCGCCAGCGCCGTGCTGGCCGACGTGATCGACGTGCTGTCAGGTCGGTATCAGTTGACCGCGCGACAATTTCCATTCTTTGCGGCACGTCCAACGCCAGCCATCGTTGATGTAGCCGAGGAACTGACGGGAAGCTACGCCCGATTCGCTGTGGCTGACAAGCCAGGGGTCCTGGCCGGCATTACCAACCTGCTCTCCCAACACGGAGCCTCGGTCCTGAGCATTCATCAAGGCGCAGCTGACGCCAAGGGCCGCGCCACGATCGAGGTGTCAACGCACCCCATGCGCGGAAAGTCGTTCCTGGACGCCGTGGAGGCCATTGATGGGTCCGGACTAACCCTATCCCAAACGGTGTGTCTGCGGCGGATGTGACGTTCATGTTCCACGTAGAACATGCGCCTGCGAACCTTTCCGTGTTCTACGTGGAACGGTCATGACGCAGGTCATTGCGGTATCCAACCAGAAGGGCGGCGTTGGCAAGACCACGACCGTGGTCAATCTCGCGGCATATGCTGCAGCCTCTGGACAGCGCACCCTGGTGATCGACAACGATCCCCAGGCAAATGCCACAAGCGTCTTAGCTCCAGGCACCCACTCAGCTACCGTGTATTCTGGTCAAGCCCCGCTAGCCACTGCCGAGGATAAACTTTTCATCATCCCCGGATCTGCGGCCTTGATTGATGATGAGCGCCGCCTCAGTCGTCAGGACCACGGACGATTTGCGCTCAAAAAAATTGTGGCAACGCTGAGCGCCGATTTCGATCTCATCCTGATCGACTGCCCTCCAACCCTCAGCTACCTGCCCATGAACGCCTTGCTTGCGGCTGATTACCTGATCCTGCCCCTGCAAGCCGAGTACTTTGCACTCGAAGGCCTGACACAATTGCTCGCCCTGGTCGAGGACCTGCGCCAGGACAGCGGCGCAAACTTGGCCCTGCTCGGTATCGTACTCACCATGACGGATGCCAGCTACCCACTGGCGCAACAAGTCGAAGCGGAGGTCCGCCGCCATTTTCAAACCGCGGTCTTGGCGACCACCATTCCGCGGGACCCGGCGCTGGCGGCTGCGCCGAGCCACGGCAAAAGCATTCTCGCATATGACCCCTTGAGCCCAGGCGGAGTCGCCTACGCTGCCCTAACCAGGGAGGTGTTCCGTGTCATTAAGTGATGGCTCATTGGGTCGCAGCTTAAATGATGTGTTGGCCAAGACGGTGCGACGCGAGCCCCCACGTGGGTATCTTGACGTGGATATTGGTCTCATTTCTCCATCATCAAAGAACCCTCGGACCCATTTTGATGATACGGCCCTTGCTGAACTCGCCGCCAGCATCACTACTCACGGTGTTCTTCAGCCTGTAGTTGTATTGCGCAAAGAAGTAGGCTACGAGATCATTAGTGGCGAACGCAGGTATCGCGCTGCCAAGCTGGCGGGGCTAACCCGACTGCCCGTCGTGGTACGCGACGATGATAATCCGCAGCATCTTGCCGAATTGCGCCTGATAGAAAACTTACAACGCTCTGACTTGAATCCGATTGAGGTGGCCGAGGCCCTTCAGTCGCTCATTACCGAGCATGGCCTCAGCCACGAAGACCTTGCCTCGCGAGTCAATAAGGACCGATCCACGGTCACCAACGCACTTCGTCTGCTGAGTCTTCCACCGACCATCCGCGCCTGGATCCATGAAGGCAGCTTGAGCACGGGCCACGCCAAGGTCTTGGCAGGGATCGCGGATCCGGCTCAGCAACTTGCCCTAGCGCGCAAAGTGACTGAGGGCCAGCTCTCGGTACGCGACCTGGAACGACTCGCCCGCCTGGGACCCGCGGCGCTCGTCGCCCCAGACCCCGTAACCGCAGCCAAGCCGCCCCACCTGGCCGAACTTGAAGCCAACCTCAAGCTGCTTTTCGGTACCCCCGTCAAGGTCAAAGAAAAGAACGGCAAGGGGGCCATCACCCTCAATTTCCACGACAAAGACCATTTTAACCGCGTCGTGGCCATCATGGACCGATTTGTCAAACAGGCCAACCTTCGCAGCGAAGCCTGATCCATGCTCACCACCACGGTTCCCCACAGTGATGACTTCGAGCTTGATGGCGCCCTCACGCATCCTGCCTGGGAAGCGTCCCCGTGGTTGCCGCTCACTCCGTGCGATGGGGGCCCCGGCTTTGCCACCCGCGCGCGCATGCTGTGGTCGGACACGGGCATCTACGCCGCCTTCGATGGGGAAGCCGGCCGGCTGACCTGCACCCTCGACGAAGACAACGTCGATCTCTACCGGGAGGATGTGTTCGAATGGTTCCTCTGGCCAGAAGAGTCCCAGATCGCTTATTTCGAATACGAGATTTCGCCACGCGGCAAGCATCTGCCGATCATGGTCAATAATGACGGACAGGGGGCCTTTTACGGCTGGCTGCCGTGGCACCTTGAGGGCCCGCGCGCGATCCGTCGCGCCGTCGCCGTGCGCGGTGGCGAGGCCCATTCCGGGGCGCGTGTGAGCGGCTGGAGCGCGGCCGTGTTCCTGCCCTTCGCGCTGTTCCGGGGCCTGCGCCGTTGTCCGCCGCAACGGGGCGAGGCGTGGCGCGGAAACTGCTACCGCATCGACCACGACACCGGCCATGATCGGCATTACGCCTGGAGCCCGGTCACCGCGTTTAATTTCCACCATTATCACGAATTCGGCCGCTTCATCTTCGCCTGAACCAGAACCCCACCCCCAAGGACCACCATGCTCACCAAGTACGAATTCCAGGCCTCGCTCGCTCGTGAAGGCCAACTCGCCTGCCACCTCGTCGCCAAGCTCCGCCCCGAGCACCTGGCCTTCCGTTTTTCGCCCGGCCAGCGTTCGATCCAGGAACTGGTCGAGTATCTCGCCGTCCAGCTTGAGGGCGGCGTCGCCTACTTCATCCAGGGCGAGTGGACGCGCTGGGAGACCCTCGCCGCCGAGGCAAAGGGCCTGACGCCAGCAGCCTTCCCGCTGGCGATGGAGCGTCAGCTCACCGCGGTCGAGCGCCTGCTGGCGGTCGTCGCGGATGCCGACTTCTCCACGCGCATGGTCAAGACCCCGGCGGGCGATCCGATTCCGCTCGCCAGCGGGCTGTTGGAATTTCCGCTGAAGTGGGCCCCGGCCTATCGCATGCAGCTGTTCCTCCAGGCCAAGGCCGCCGGGCTTGGCGAGCTGGGCAGCAGCAACCTGTGGCGCGGCCACGATCCCAAGCCCACGGCCTAATCCGACGGCGGAACGCTCAGCCGCCGCTGCCCTGGCCAAGGGTCCGAGCGCGCGCGGCAATGGCTGGACCCAGAGCCGGCAAGAGGTCGAAGTCCTCGCGTCGGTCGTCGTCCTGGCGGCTGAAGACCCCGTGCTCAATGAGCAGGAAGGTCGCCGCGCCGACATCGCCGCCCTGATGGAGGCCCCAGTGCGCCAGCACCAGGTCGCCAAGCAGGCTGAAGCGGCGCGCCGCGAGATCGACCACGCCCTCGACCAGTTCCGCCGCGCTGAGGTGCCGGCGCAAGGTCGGATCGCCCCCGGCGACGCGCTCGACCTGATGGCGCAAACCCTCCCCGACGAAGGCCAGGCCCTCAGGGGCAAAGCGTCCGTCGACCGCTGCGATCCGACCAAGGTCGGTAGCCATGCTCAGTTCCAGGTCCGCGGCAGGATTTCAAGGCGCTCCAACACCGCGCCCGCTGGCAGGGTGAGGACGATCGCGGCCGGGGCTTCGGCCGCGATGCCCGGCACCGGATACACCTGCTCGCTCCGCCCGACCCAGGTCCGAATCCGCGTCGCTGACAGTTCGCAGGCCAGGGACAGGCGCAGTGACGGTACGCGCTCCTGACGCAGGGCCGTCGGAGGCCGCTCATCCTGCCGAAGAGCAAACTGGAGCACGTCGCCGGCGATCTGGCAGGTCAAGGTGCGTGCCGGATAGGTCACGTCCTCACTGATGCGCAGCAATTGCCAGTTCGAGGCCGGCAACGATGCCACCAGCCACACGAACACCGCGCCCCGCCCGTAGGGCCGCAGATTGATCTCGCTGGCATCGTTGATGCGGAGCCCTTCACCGTCGCTGATCCATGGGGGATTGCTGGCGTTGGCCGCGAGCTTGAGCTCACCAAGAGCAGCATTTCCATCCGCCTGTTCATTGCGGCTGCGATCAGCCCGGAACACCGCCTTGAGGCTGCGGTGACGAACCAGCAGCTCCTCCAAGGTGCCGAGGCGCTCACGCAGTTCGCCATAGGACGGCTCCTGCTTGAGCGGCTGGAGCTTGCGTAGGATTTCAGCCTCCTCGCGGGTCGGCTGTTGCTGCCGACCCTGACGGATGGCATCCACCGCAACCGCAACCGAGATCAGACCCTTCTCATAGGTCCGTCGGTCGTGGTCGATCCAGCGCGAAAACCACACCCCACCGGCCGCCAGCACGGGCACCAGCAAGCCCGCAGCTATTCCCCACGCCAGGCGGGGATGACGGTGAAGCTGGAATCGCATCATGGCGCGCAGCGGAATGCGGCCAATCCAGCCAATGCGCTCGCCGCGGCTGAAACGATCAAGGTCAGCCACGAACTCCGCCATGGTGCGATAGCGGTCCTCGATGCGGTGCGCCATGGCTTTGAGGATGATGCGTTCGAGCGCCACGGGGAAACCAGCCAGATGCTCGCGGGGCCATTTGGGCTCGATGCGCTCGCTGCGGATGGAAGCCAGGCACGAGTCGCGGTCCTGCTTATGCGAATAGGGCAAGCCGCCCTGGGTGGCGAATTCATAGAGCACCACGCCCAGGGAATAGACGTCGCTGCGCGGATCCACATGCTTGGCGTCGGTAGCCTGTTCCGGCGACATGTAGTCGAGGGTGCCGATGATCTGGCCGGTGCGAGTCAGACCCTCGCTGGCATCCATCTCCTTGGCGATGCCGAAGTCGGTGAGCAGCGGATGGTCAATGGTGCCGAGGATGTTCTCGGGCTTGAGGTCGCGATGGATGACGCCCTGGGCATGGGCGTGGTCAAGGGCCTGGGCGATGCAGCGCACCACATGCACCGCCTCACCGACCGTGAGCCTGGCGCGATCAATGGTGATGGACGCCAAGTCCATCACCATGAAGGCCACATCCTTGTGCTTGCCCCGATCAAGCTCGAAGCGCCGGTACATGCCCGTGGTCGCATCTTCAAAGCCGCCATTCACCGCGTGCACAGTGACGATGTAGGGATGGTCGCCCAGCCGGCGCGCCACGTCGGCCTCCTGGAGGAAGCGCTTGTAGCCCGCGGTGCCATTGCGCGAGTTGCACACCTTGATGGCGAAACGCGCTTCGTGCGGCAGATCGAAGCCGATGATCTGGGAAACCAGTCGGCCCTGCTCGGCCCGCGGCAGCTTGGCCAATTCAGCACGGACCTCGGCCCGCCGCGTCGGTGGCACATGTGCCGCCACCACGTGTTCGTAATCGTACTCCGCGGCATAGACCTCGCCCATTCCGCCGCGACCGATACCGGCGGTCAGGCGCCACAGGCCGAGGGTCTCACCCGTCATCTCGTACGACTGTTCGTCCGCCACGGCCGGGCGGGGACGGGATGTCTGCTGCGCTGCGGGTCCCGACATGCTGGGCGACTATCTCAGCAGCTTGGCGCCAGTCCAGGGCAGCGCGGCGTGCTCCGGTGCCGGTGCCGGTGCCGGTGCCTGGACCGGCCGGCGAAAAAAACCTGGCGTTTCGTGCCCATAACATCTGGCCTCGCTTGCGTATGAAACAGGCTGCGACATACTTATTAGCCCATCGCCGCGAAGGCCAACGCCATGCGCTTCTTGCTGACCCTGCTTGCAGTTACCGCCTGTGCGGGGGTTCCCGCCCGGGCCGCAGAGGATGCGACAACACCCGCCCCCAACCCCCAGGAAGGGGATGGCTCGACGGAGCGACGCATGCAGGTGGCCCGGGCGGCCGCCAAAGCCGAGGAAGGCCGCGCCTCCCTGCTGCGCTATCGCGCCAACCAGACCAATCCCGAGCCCTTGGTCGCTGCCGCTCTCGCCTATGCCGAAGCCCACAAGCTCTACGAGGCCCTGGGCGACAACGAATCTGTCTGCGACGTCCAGGCCAATCTGTTCTGGTGCAAAAAGCAGATGAACCTTGAAGCGGTTCAGGCCTACCTCAAGGAAGCCAAGGGTGAGGCCAAGGAAGGCTTGGCCCGCGTCGACCAAGTGGCCGAGCGCAAGGTCGAGGCGAGCGAGGCCGAGGCCTATGTATCCCGAGCCGAGCAATACGCCAAGGATCACGCAGACGATCCGCTGGCGGTCTCGATCCGCTGGTTCGAGGTGGCCGAACGCTTTGTCGGCAGCCCTGCCGCGATCACGGCCCAGAAGGCCAGTCTCGCCGCCCAGGAGACGTGGCAGAAACGCGAACGGGAACACGCTGAGGCGGCCCGCGCCACGCGTTTTACCAAGTCGGCTGCGGTCGTGTCAGGCCAGCGCGTCGACGTGCCCGATGCCGCCACCCAGAAAGCCGCGCAGGCTGACATCAAGAAGCTGTGGTCCAAGGACTACGCCAAGGCCAATACCGTCGCCGGGAAATCCCGCTTGGCCCGCAAGCTGGCCGAGGAAGCCGCCAAGAGCAAGGACGACGCCGCCACCTATTTCGTGATGCTCTCCGAGTCCATTCGACTAGCCGCCGAGAGCGACGATTATGAACGTCTCCTCGACGGCTGCGACCAGGTCGCCGCCGCCTTTAACGGACGCGATGCGCTGGCGGACAAGAAGGCCGTCCTCAACAAGCTGAAGTCCAAACCGGTGGCGGCCGCCATCCTCATCCTGCTCGACCAGCCCGAGGATCCCGCCGCCAACACCACCGCCGGCCGCTACTTCTGCCTGTCCCTCGAGCGCTGGGATGATGGACGGCCGATGCTCGCCCGGGGCAGCGACGCCGATCTCAAGAAGCTGGCGGAAATGGAACTTGCCAATCCCTCCACCCCGTCCGAGAAGGCCGCCACCGGGGATGGATGGTACACCCTGGGCAAAAAGGCCATCAAGGCCGATGAAAAGAACGCGCTGCTAGCCCGCGCCCTGCTCTGGTACCAAGGCGCGATCACCGAGCTCACCGGTGTAAGCAAGGATCGCATCCAGACCCGGCTGGCCGAAATCGACAAGGCCCTGCCGCTGGACCTTGAACGGGTGAACTGGGACAACCTCACCCCCAGTCAATGGGAGAAAATCCCCAAGGCCGCGACCATCGCAGTCCTTGCCCGCACCGACCGCACCGATCCCAGCCTCATTCTCAAGGCGGGGGAACGGATCCGCATTGTTCCCCACCCAAGCGATACATGGTCCAACGACACATACTGGGAGAAGGGCATCACCACCAATTGGCGCGGTGCCGAACGCGACAGCGGCCCCAAGCGGACGACCTATTACGACAACGATCTTCGTAATAGTAATCTTCCCTTCGGCTGCCTGGTGTGGTGGCTCGACAACGAGAATAATCGCCCCGAGGTTCCCGGCGTGGTCACCGGCCCTGGCCGCGTCTACCTTGCCTGCAACCGGGCAGTTGGCCTTTTCGGCAACGGCAACTACACCGGGCAGATCCGGGTGAAGTTGCTGCCGGTTAAAGACGACTGAGCCACATGGGCCGGGGGTTGCCCGGCCTGGTTAACTCGTTCTCATCACCGAGGCCATGATCCTCGGCCTGATCAGCGACATCCACGGCAACCTCGCCGCCCTCAAGTCGGTGATTGCCGACATGGAGGCAAAAGGTGCCGAGAAGGTCCTGTGCCTGGGTGATGTCGTCGGCTATGGTCCGTTCCCCGGCGAATGCCTTGACCTGGTCCA
>JBILDK010000183.1:0-5932 GCA_044352625.1 Planctomycetota bacterium | reverse complement strand
GGCCATCGCTGAGATTGTCGTCATAGGTCGTGGTCCACACCTTGCCGAGCTGGTCGACCCGGGTCAGGGGCCGCCCCGCCGCATCATAGGTCGTGCTCACCACGTTCAGCTTGGCGTCCGTGGTGGTGCGCAGGTTGCCGACCCCGTCATAGGTGAATTTCGTCAGGAATCCGCGGGCGTCCTGAACCTGGGACAACCGGCCACAGCAGACCGCGTAGGTGTTGATGGTCTCGGCGCCGTTGGGATCGACGAGACTGAGCACTTTGCCGTCGGGGGTGTAGGTATAGCGCGTGGTGCCGGCCTCCGGCTGTCCGGAGGCCTCGGTCCGGCTCGCCAGCAGATTGCGCTTGGTGTAGGTCATCACCACGCGCACCGGCCGACCATCGGAACCGGTGGCGGGTGGGCGAATCTCAGTCAGGTTGCCTGCGGCATCATAGCTGAACCCGGTGGTCGCCGCATCCGCGGTGCCCTCGGCATCGGTGCGTGAGATCTGGCGTCCACGGGCATCATAGGCGTATGCCGTGCGTATGCCGCGGGCATCCACCATGGCCAGAGTCCGGCCCGCACCGTCATAGATGGTTTCGGTGATCGCGTAGCTGGCATTTGCCGCCGGATCGCGGGCGAGGGTGGCGACACGGGCGGGATCCACCGCACCGGCCACGGCCTCGCGCACGGTGCGGACGAGGCGACTGCGGGCATCGTACACGAAGAAGGTCGAGCGGCCGTCAGGATCGGTTTCGCGCACCGGCTGGTCGGCGTTGTCGTACCTGATGGTGGTGGTGCGCACGCGGTCGCGCGTGGCATAGGCGCTGCGCGTGGCCATACGGCCGCGCGCGTCGTACGCGAAGACCTCCGACTCGCCGCGCGTGGTACGGCCGGCGATCAGATGCGTCCCTGGCACATAAGCCGTGAAATCCTGCAGCAGTTCGGTGGTACTGTTGGCACGGGTCACGGTCAGCCGGCGCTCGATCTGATGCCCGGCGGCATCATAGCCGAACGCGGTCACCGCGTCGTTGCGGTCGGTGCGCGACACCAGCAGATTGGCATCCACTCCGGTGCCATAGGCGAAGCGGTCACGGGTGTTGTCCGGATAGCGGATCGCCACGCAGCGGTTGCGCAGGTCGTAGTCGTAATAGGCGATGCGCCCCACCGCATCCGTGGTCGAGATCAGCCGCCCCCGCGTGTCGTAGGTGGTCCTGGCCACATGGACTGGATTCCCCAGGTTGTCCCCAGGCACCGTGCGCGTCGCCGGGAAGCCTTTGGCGTCGTAGGTGTAGGTGGTGGTGACCCCGTTGGGATCGGTCTCGGTCAGGATCCGCCCCTGCGCGTTATAGGTCTTGGTCCAGGTGATCGCCGCGGCGGTACCGGCGGCCTCGGTACGAGTCAGTTCATTGCCCTTGGCATCATAGGTCCAGGTCGTGGTCCGGTTGGTTTCGTCGGTGTGGGTCAGGGGCTGATTGAAGCCATTGTAGGTCCAGGATTCCGTGACATTGCCCGGGTGCGTCATGGTCAACACCGCGCCCGTGACGGGGTTCAGGGTCCGGGTCGTGGTATTGCCCAGGGCGTCGGTGCTGGTGACGATGCGCTTCTGGGCATCGACCAGCGGATAGGACGCGGTGGTGACCCAGGCGGCGCCGTCCCAGGTGTCGGTACGTACCGGCGTGCCGTCCGGCTTGGTGACGACGCGAAAACGCGACAGCCCGTCCTGGACGGTGGCAGCGATATTGCCGCCGTCGACCTGTTCCGGGGTCACGGAATACGCCAGCGTGCCATCAGCCGCCGTCACCCGGCGCACAGCGAAGGGATTGTTCGCGCCATTGCGCGGGTCGATCCAGGTCGCCGGGGTCAGGGTCACGCGCTTGCGGCGATGCACATCGCTGGCCCCGGCGTCGTTGAAGGTCACCTCGACCCCATCGCCGTCGGTCTGATTGGCCAAGCCGATGGTGGCGGTGGTGCCGTCGGGCAGGCCCACGGCCGACAGGCCAGCCAACGGCGCCGCCGCCCCGGTGAGCGCCGCATTGGCGTACTGATAGGTGATGGTCCGGTTGCCGGGCAGCGTGATGCGATCCAACACGGCCCGCGCGTTCACCAGACCCGGCTTCCAGGCATAGGTGAGCACGCGCCCGTGGTCATCGGTGCTGGTGGCGGTCTTCCAGATCAGGGGCCCAACGTCCGCCGTCGCCGGATGCACATACGTGAACGTCCGCGTGCGGCCACGGCGGTCCTGGATCGAGGTGATCCGGCCATAGGTGCCGCCGAGGACGAGGTCGAACCAATACGTGGCGCCCGCGAAGGTGACCAGCTTGACGCGGGCCGGCTGACCGGTGGCGACAACGGCCGGCAGGCGGACGAATTCGCGAACCGTGGATGACAACGCGCCGTCACGATTGTCCGCGTACATGGTGAAGGGATAGCCGGCGTTGGGGTCGTTGAGGGTGACGAAGGGTCCGGCAGCGTTAACGGCCCCACCACTATCAGCGGTTGCAGAAAAGCGCAGACTGACGTCGGTATCGAGAAACACGCCCGGGCTTAAGCTGCTCGGGGAGGCATACCGATCATAGTGGTGATAGCGTCGAACCAGCGGTTGTAGGGGTTCGGACCCTTGAATGCCTGCGCCACAGGACGTACAGCCATCAGGAATGGAAATGGCGGCTTCGTCGTCGGCCCAGTGGGAATAGCCGAGACTGATGTTGTCGATGCGGGAATGGCCGGTGCTGGTCTGCTTGAGTGCGCCTTCGGTTCCGGAATTGATGGCGAGGGGTGAGGGGCAGCCGAAGGGGGAAATGGCTGGGCCCAAAATGGCCCTAATAGTCGTTTTGCCGAAATCTGGTACTTTTGCGACATACCTAAATCCGCCAGCCTGAACAGTCCATCCCCAAGTCTGGCCGGCGGGGACATCAAAAAGGGGTGGATATAACCATTCGGATGTTGTGCTCCCCGCGGCGATAGTGGCCACAGCATGAAAGAGACCGTCGGCCGGAACCGGCACATTTTCAGGCATTCGACTTGCCCCTGGGATGGCCCCCCCACTCATGGCCACTACAGTTACCGATAAACCCAGCCGTTCTCTCGTCCCAAATTGAACAGCTGCCATTGTGCAAGTGGCCACGGATCCCGACCAATTAATATCACCTGGCGCCCATGTGGCGATTCCCGCGCCCGTAGCCGATGATCTTGAGACCGTGGCAGCATAAATATTCGCCCCGTATGGAACATTGGCGTCTGTTGGCGGCAAAGATGTGGCCTCTGAAAGCGAGGTGCCCTGAATCCATTGCCCATATGGAGTGCCATATAATCTCCCCTGTTCGCCCGTGGCGGTCAAGGGAAAGTTCACTTCATTTCGGTAATTTTTACCAAATGGATACACGGTATCAACAGCCACAGAGGCGCCAATAACACATTTATATTCATAGGAACTGGCGTTCTGTCTATTGAAATAGAATGGCCCGCTAATCTGGCACCACACTAAACGATCGAGAATCAAATGAAGTCTTTTTATTTTATCCGTTTGGCTAATTGAAGCCCAATCGTAACCACTAATGTCATTAAGTAATTTATCAAAATCACTATCTGTTCGTATTTGTTCCCATGGTTTCGCATTAGGGAAATCAGCCAAATAAGCGTCTAGCCCACTACCCAGCAAGTAATTTTTACACCACGAAAGCACCTGACTAACAACGTCCTGTCCAGAACTTGAGTAAAAATTGACGGGAGGTATGGGTGGAGCAATCACCCCAGCGTCGTTTGCTGGCCAGAATATTGAACCGGTTCCTAAACTTGGCGCCAAAAGTTTCTGAGCCACTCTATTCGCTAACTCGGAAACCGGGTCGCCGACAACAGGCGACTCGGATGCGCTAATTTGGTCGCCAAGTAAACTCAATATAAAAAGAAACGATAAAACGCCAAACAAAGGAACACCCGCTTTTGTGCGGGACCAACACATTGCCGTTTGGTACCAACCCATCATCCACCTCCACAACGTTGAGGGCTGGAATGCTGTGAGCGGTCGGCACCCGTCAAGTTAAGAACCAAACAAGGGCGCGCCTGTGTGTTTGCCCGCAACGGGCGGTTCGTACTCCCTCCCGAGGAGGAAAAAGGCATGTATTCATGAAACGCAACGCTCCTCTCAATAGAATGCAGCTGAATTCTGCACACTTGTCCAATCCGCGCCCTCTCTGGGCGGCGCAGCCCTGCCGAATCGGACGTGTTGTGGGCGGGATGCGGCGGCGACAGGTGCCCCGGGTTCTGTGTGACCTGGCGGGCGATCCGCCTCTTTGGTCCGGCTACCGGGACAGTGTGCCCACCCCACAATTCATGCGCTCTTGGCCCCATCTGCAGGTGACCCGGGCCGGGGCACCCCTGACCATGCCTCGGGCCCAGGTCCGGGCGTGACGGATCGCCGCTTGCCCTGACGACATCGGAGCCGTGCCCATGATTCCCTGGTATGCGCGTGGAGCGCCGATCCTGCGCGCGGCGTGGCGTTGCACCGCCGCGCTCGGGTTGCTGGTGGTCCTGGACCTTGCCGCGGTGGAGGTGACCCCGGCACTGGTTCGCGTGGAGGTGGCCGGGGATACGGCGGTAGTTCGGGCGGTCACCATCACCGTCCCGCCCGCCACCCCGTTGCCGCTGACGATTGATGCGGCCGGTAAGGCCGAGGTCATCCTGCGCATCAACGGCATCCAACCGGGCCTGCATCCGCTGACGGTGCACACCACCGCGGGCACCGCGATCATGACCGTGCAGGTGGTGGGCGGTGGGCTGGGCGAGGGCGCTGCGACCCTTGCCCAGGCGGTGGATCAGGCGCGCACGGCGGGCGGTGAGACCCTGGTGATGGTCCATCAGTTGGGCAATGCGGTGCGACAATGCGGCTGCGCCAGCGGCTCGCTTGGCGGGATCGATGTGTTGGCGGCCCTACCGGCGGCCTGGACGGCGGCGGGTGGCGGCGCGGCGCGATTCGTGTTGAGCGGCGAAGGGGGTGCCGGCGCCCAGGCCCTCACGGCCTATGGCTGGACCGTGGGCGATCCGGCCATCGGCACCGATCCTGCTGATCTGGCGAGTCCTGGCCTGATCGTCATCAGCGCCACCGGCCCGGCCCATGCCCGGCGGGTCACGCCGCTGATGGATGGCGGGGCGATCGCGTTGGTCCTGTGCCGCGATGCGGGCGGGGCTTTGAAAGCCACCGTGCCGCTGCCCATCGACCGCACGTTGCCGCGGGAGGCCGCGATTTTAGCGGGCTTCCAGGCGCCGGCGGTTCTCCCGGTGGAGGGCGCCGCGCCGAGCCAAAGCTGTGTGGCCTGCCATCAGGCGGCGCACACGTCATGGTTGGCGACGGCGCATGCGCGGGCGTGGACCAGCCTGGCAGAGGCGGATCGGACCACGGCCTGTGCGTCGTGCCATGTGACGCCGGTGGCGGGCGGGGTGGCTGCCCATGTCCATTGTCAGGCGTGTCATTCCGGGGCTGAGGCGCACGCGGCGGCGGGCGGGACGGTGCGTACCGCTGGCGCGGTGGACTGCCGGTCGTGCCATGACGCCAAACACGATCCGGGATTCGATCCGGTGGCTGCGTGGCTGCGGGTGCAGCACGGGCGGTGAAGGAAGACGGCGTGGGGCATGCGAGCGACCGGGACGGTCGCGGCCCCAGATGCGGCCGGGCCGGCCGCGCCCCCAGACGCTGGCCGCATCGATGATCCGGAATGATGATCCGACGCCTGTGTGGGCACGTCGTGGCGAACAGGGCACGACCCATGCCCGAGGTTCGTGAGGTGAAAGCAAGCTCATGAAAAGCCGCTCTGCAGTTTCCGGCGACGCTCATCGCCGCCGCGCCGGGGCGCAACCGCCGACGCGCGTTTGCGTCCTGGCCATCCGCCAGAGCATGCCGCCCATGACCGATCCCTGGACGCCCATCGACCGCGGCTATGCCGACATCCTGTAT
>JBILDK010000007.1:0-18792 GCA_044352625.1 Planctomycetota bacterium | reverse complement strand
GGTCAGCTCATGGACCAGAGTCATGCGGATCTGCGCGACCGCTTTGCCGTGACCTGCCCAGAACTCGACCACATGGCGGCGATTGCCCGGGCCCTGCCCGGATGCCTGGGTAGCCGCATGACCGGCGCTGGATTTGGCGGCTGCACCGTCTCGTTGGTGCGCGACGCCAGCGTGGCGGCCTTCGTGCCGGCCTTGACTGCGGCCTATGGCGCGGCTTTTCCCGCCATGACCTCGGCGGTGTACGTAACCCGCGCTGCCGCCGGCGCTGGGCCGGTATAATGGCCGAGCCGGTCTGGTATCAGGACGGCCTTCGTTTCACCTGTACCCAATGCGGCAACTGCTGTACCGGGGCGCCGGGCTTCACCTGGGTCAGCGAGGATGAGATCGATCGTCTCAGCCTGCGCTTGGGTTTGGACCGGGCCGCATTCGAGCGTCGGTATATTCGCGAGGTATGGAGGGATGGCGTGCGTCGCCCGACCTTGGTCGAGCAGCGCGGAGGCGACTGCGTCTTCTGGGTCAAGGGCGAGGGTTGCTCGGTCTATGTAGACCGTCCCCGGCAATGTCGCACCTGGCCGTTCTGGCGCAGCCTGGTGGCGAGCCCGACTGATTGGAGCGAGTCTGCTCGCGAGTGCCCAGGCATGAATCGCGGTTACCTGCATCTGGCCGAGGACATCAGCGCGATTGCGGCCGATGATGGTCTGCCCTGACCCAGACCTTGAGTCGCAGTCGAGACATGGATCCAGCTTCCCCCTTGCCAGCGCCAGACCATCCCCCTATGGTCGCCGTCGTTCGGCATCCGCTGATGGCTCAACAACATCAGTAGCGCTGACGGAACACTGACCGCAAGAACCGACCAACCGCCCATGATCCTCATCAACCTTCTGCCGCCCGAGCTGCGTAGGACTCGTCATCAGGCCGACCCGGTCGTGTACGGTCTGGCGGCCGCCATGGCGGCGTCGCTGTTGCCGGTCGCGTTGTGGGCTTGGATCCACTACAGTCGAATTCCAGCGGCCCAGGCGCTGCTTGAGTCCACCACTGCGGAACTCGCCGTGAAGGCGGCCGAGGCCAAGCGTGTCGAGGACGAGCGAGCCAAGATCGCCGAGTTTATAAAGCATCGCGACCTCATCGTCGGTTTGCTTGCCCGGAAGGTCTACTGGGCGCGCACCATCGACGACTTTGCCAACCACCTCACCGGCACGTGGCAGGGCTTGGGTTTTGAGATGAGCTGCACCGAGCTGCAGATCGCCGCGACTACTCCGCTGGCCGATGTGGGAAAAAAGAAGGGTGATCAGATCGCCTACAGTTTTCGCGGTCGCTTTAAGATCGTCGGTGATGTCAAAGAGAAGGCCGGCGATCATATCAACGCCTTCTTCGATCGCACCGAGCGCTCCGCCTTCTGGCGTACGCATGGCTTCCAAGAAAAGCCTGAAAAGACCTATCGTGGCGACACCCCGGAATGGCGCGAGGGCATCGAGCGCGAGACCGTTGAATTCACGCTCGACTGGATCCGTCAGAAGGACGTGATCACCGCGTCGGCCAAGGCGGGTAAGTGATCATGGCTGAATCCTCCGTCGCCAAGCTTGCTTCCCAGTTTAAAGCCATGCCGCGCAAGCAGCAGCTTGGCGTCATGTTCGCCGTGCCTGTGCTCATTGCTGGGGTGTTCGGTTACTTGGCCTGGAAGGACTTGCTCAAGCTCGGACCTGACGAGCGCGTACCGACGATCCTGCAGCGTAAGGATGGCAACAGTCTGGGTGAGCAAATCGCCTCGCTCAATGATGAGATTGCCGCCAAGAATCTTGTTATTGCCCAAATGCCGGACGTTCAGCGCCAGTTGGCGGATCTCCAGGATGACATCGAGGCGGCCGAGAACAAATTGCCGAAAGAAGCCGAGAAGGCCCTCATGCGCGAGGTCATCCAGCGCCTTGCCCGCGAGATTCCCGCCGACATCGGCGTGGTGAAGGTCAAGAGCGTTCGCATCAGCGAGGACGACAGCGGTCGCTCTGCTGGCTCAACTGGCCGTGGCGAACTCAGGAGCCTGACCTTCCAAACCGAGATATTGGGCGACATCAACGGCATTATCAAGTTCATCGACCGGATCGAAAAGAACGATCGTTTCATGACCGTTAACGCCATCAGCCTGCGCAGCGGCGATGTGGCCGCTGACCTAAGCGCACAGGATCCCAAGCCGGTGTTCACGCCGCATCAGGTGCGGCTCGACGTGGTGACCTACGTCTATGCCGGCTCCAGCCGTAAGGGGGGCAAGTAATGCGCCTGCTGACGCTGAGCCTGTTCGCCGTGGCCGTGGGCTTGTCTGCGGCCGAGGACCTGTCCGAACCTGCCGTCAATGCTGACGCCAATCCCGCCACCAAAAAGGGAACCAAGAGTCTTGCCCTGCAGATGATGGCAGAGGAAGAGAAATGGGAGTTTCGTCCAGCCCCGGTCCGGGTCGATCCCTTCTATGACCGCGAAAAGGTCATTTCCGTTGATCGTGCCATCGCCAATCGTCCCACCGAGATCGTGCCTGGCGTTCTGCCCGGGCCGGTGCAAGCGGGCGACCAGCGTTCCGAATTGTTGGCCATGGCCACGATTGAATCGGCTCGCATTGAAGCCCTGATTGCCGGGCGTAAATACGAAGAGGCTGTTCGTACCTGTGAAAGTGCCATCAAGCGTCTGGAGCGGTTTGCCGACGATGCCCAGATCGCCAAGTCCATCGCCCGTATCAAGGTGTATCTCGATCAGGCATCCGAGGCCCTGATCCGGGCCGAGGCTCAGGCCTCATTTGACAAGCTTGGCCTGGTGATCCAGGGCATCATGTGGGCCGAGGCTGGTTCCCGCCTGGCTATCGTCATGGATGAACCCCGGGCGGTTGGGGTCAATGACCGGGCCAGAGACTGCGTGATCATCAACATCGACACCGACCGGGTCGATTTCCGCTACCACTACAAAGGTCGCCGCTTTGAATTCCCACGCTACGTGGGCGAAGTCGGCAGTGCCAGCAAATGACCAACCTTAGCGATCCCCGCACTCTGCGAGTACGACCCATGCGCCTGCGTCACCTCGTGATCTCCAGCCTCGCCGCCGCCGCTCTTGGCGTACCAGCCACCGCGGCCGACGCCCCTACCCAGGTCCTGCCTGGGGGTGCAAGTCAGGGTGCTGAGGCCAACCTCACCATCGAAACCAGCGATAAGCCGCTGGAGGTCGTGCTGCAATGGGTCAGCCGCCGGGCTGGCGTCAACATCATCTGCAACGAGGCCGACCAGCCACGCGTGACCCTGCGCATGGTCAATGTCACCTGGCAAGAGGCAGTAGCGCAGATCGCCATCAAATATGACCTGGTCATTGAGAGGAAGTCAGATCGGGTCTGGAATCTGGTGCGCCCCCCCAAGGTGCGCATGGAGTTCCAGGACGCCCGCCTCGGCGTGGTGCTTGAGGCCCTCGCCCGTCAGGCCAACGTCAACATCGTGTTCAGTGACATTGATGCCGACAAGAAGATCACCATGACCCTCAACGGGGTACCATGGAAGCAGGCCCTGGACGTGATTGTCCGCGATGTGGGCTATGCCTGGGTCGAGCGGGAATACTCCATCATTCAGGTGGTGACCCCCGACAAACTGCAAAAGGATCTGCAAACCGTTATTTTTCAGCTCAATAACGTCGCGGCTGACAGCTTGAAGGAAATCGCCGCCCAGACCTTGGGAGCAGATGGCAAGGCGGTTTCGGATGCGCACAGTAACAAGTTGATCCTGACTGGGACGGCGCCTGCCCTTGAGAAGACTGTGGTCACCCTGACGAGTCTCGACACTCGTCCGCGCCAGGTCCAGATTGCGATGAAGTTTGTTGAATTCTCTGATTCGGAAGCGCAGAAGATCGGTTTTGATCCGATCACGGCGTCCTTCAACCTGGCCCAGGTCGGCACCATGGCGGCGGGCTTTCGCCCGTTCAACGCCACGCCCACTGCGGCTGCCGCCCTGGCCAGTACCGCAGGCAGTCGTCCCACCAGCAACGGCAATTTCAGCGGGAGCGTCACCTTCGAGGCGATCAACACCCTGCAAAGTACCGAAATCCTGCAGGAACCAACGATTCTCACCCTCGACAATCGGCCGGCTACGATCAATATTGGCCGCGAGATCCGCTTCGCAGAGGAAACCGTCACCCAGGAGAACAACTCCGTGGTGCGCAGTTTGGCAGAGGCCTCCACCAGCCCGGTGAAAGATGGCGTGACCATCACCGTCACCCCCCAGATCACCGCCGATGGCTTCGTGATCATCAATCTCAACGCCAAGAATGAAGAAGCGACGCTCACTACCTACTCGAACAAAGCCAACCCCGACGATCCTGACGCCAGTGCCATCCAACTCCCCAACAAGGATATGACCAACCTTGATACGGTGATCCAGGTTCAGGATGGACGCACGGCGGTGATCGGCGGCATCCTGCGCAATCGCAACATTGAGAAGCGCGGATCGATTCCTTGGCTGGGTGACATCCCGGTGCTGGGTTGGCTCTTCAAAAAGACTGAGACCTCGGTGGATCGGCGTAATCTGACCATTTTCATTACCCCCCGAATCCTGCGCACGGACAACAAGAGTGAACAGGAACAACGCCTGAACCGCCTGCGTGAGGACCTGCGCGGCACGGCCGCCAAGCCAGCCCCGGTGACGGGGGCGGCGAATCCCGTTTCTGAAGGTGCCAAGCCCCTGGAATGATCGGTGCCTCCTCCATCACACCACACCCTCCGCAGTTGCGGAGGGTGTGGTATTTCCCGGGGAGTGGCGGCGCGTAACCAGCGCCCATGTCCCATGGATTGCGTTGGCAGCGTGCGCATCTATGTTTCCTTCCCCCAGCCTTAGCTGTCCCTTCGGAGACCATATGGACCCAGCTCCAATTTTCGCACGTGCGTTCGGATTGCCGGGTGGCTTTGAATACATTGTCATCCTGATCATCGCCCTGCTCATTTTCGGTCCGAAACTGCCCTCGATCATGCGTGGACTGGGGGGATCGATCAAGGAATTCAAAAAGGGTGTGGACGAAGGCCCGAGCAAAGAGCCGGGCAAAGAACCGGGCAAAGAACCGGGCAAAGAACCGGCTAAGGACGCGCCTGCAAACTCTGATGCGAAGAACCATTGATCCATGTCCGAGTCCGCTGCCAAAATAAGTATCGTCCGCGCCTGGCTGAAAGCCAACAAGCTTGAGGGAGCGGTGTTCGCCACCCGGGCGAATGCCGCATGGCTGTCTGGTGGAGCGGACACCCATGTGGTGAGCCAATCCGGAGACGCCTTCGCGGCGATGGTGGTTACCCCGCGCCAAGCCTACCTGCTTGCCAATACCATCGAAATGCCGCGCATCACAGCTGAAGAGCCGGTAGGGGGCTTCACCGCCAAGTCCTTCCCCTGGATCCAGCCGTTGAGCGAGGTCGTTAGCAAAATCGCTGGCGACAAGAAGAAATCCTGGGTTAGCGACCATCCCGCGGCTACTGGACTCAAGGACCTGCCAGCGGACTTCGCTCAGGTCTGTCGCGCTCAGTTGTCGGAACCTGAGATGCGTCGCTACAAAGCCTTGGGCCGCGACTGCGCCTTGGTGATCGAGACCGTGGCGCGTCAGCTCAATCTTGGCGATAGCGAGCATCAGGCCGAGGCCGATCTTGGCAGGCATTTGTTGGCGCGCGGCATCCAGCCCCACGTCCTGCTGGTCGCCTTTGATCAACGCATTCTCAAATATCGCCATCCGACCCCGGGACAGAATCACCTGCGCAAGCTGGGCATGCTGGTAGTCTGCGGGCAGCGGCACGGCCTCATCGCAAGTCTTACCCGCCTGTTCCACTTCGGTCCATTGCCCAAAGAGCTGGCCGCCAAACATGAGGCCGTGTGCCGCGTCGAGGCCGCCCTGTGGGAAGCCACCGTGCCCGGTGTCGCCTATGGCAAGGTTCTGGCCAAAGGTCTAGAACAGTACACGAAGGAAGGCTTTCCCAAGGAGTGGGAACTGCACCATCAGGGCGGACCCACGGGCTATGCCGGCCGTGATTATTGCGTCGTACCTGACGAGAAACGCCCGGTGCTGGACCGTCAGGCGGTGGCCTGGAATCCTTCGATCACCGGCACCAAGACAGAGGACACTTTCTTGCTTGAAGGCGGCAAGCGCACTGTGGTCACCGCGTGTTCGCCAGTGTGGCCGACCGTGACCGTGGCCACCCCCAAGGGTGAAAAACTGGTTCGTCCCGCAATCCTGGTTCGCTGACGTCATGTTGGTCCGCGTACCATCCGCACTGTTGCTGATGGCCCTGGCGTGCTTGGGTTGTGATGGACAACGCGATCCGCCGCCGCCGGAGTTGCTCCTGGTCGAGATCCGGCCCGGTCACCGGTACGCCTTTGAGGGGGTCGCGATGAATCGGCGTCAGCTCGAATCGGCGCTCTCGGCCAAGGCCCAGGAGACGCTGCGCAGCGCCAGGGGCGGAACCCGAGCGCGGGTGCGGCTGATGTTGCAGCCCGGAGCCGATCCCATGGTGCGCGACGACCTGGTACAATACTGCCTGTCTATCGGACTGGATAAACTCGAGACCCCTGCGGTCCGCTAACCTGAATCGACGATGAAGAAACTCGGCTGCCTTCTTGTTCTCCTGGTTGCTGGCTGGCTGTGCCTGGAGCTATTGGTGTACCTGGAGGTTTCCCGCTGGGTCGGCAAGCACTTTTTCGGCGCAGAGCTTTCCGGCTATCTGCCCGTAGCGCTCTTCATCATCGTCTGCTTGGTGGTCGGGGTGCGCTTGGCTCAACGCCAGGGCAAGCAGATCATGGGCGGTCTGCTCACCGGCACTGCTGGTACGTTCGCAGTTGGCACCTTGGGTGCCGTGCTGTTCGCGGTACCGGGGCTGCTGCTCAAAGTTCCCGGCCTGCTACTTCTGCTACCGCCGATGCAGCGCCTGCTTGGCGCCGTGGCGATGAAGGTGGTGGGAGCGGTGGTGCGCCAGCAGATGGCCAAAATGATGGGCGGCGGCTTCCCAGCAGGTGGATTTCCCGTTGGCGGCTTCCCATTCCCCGGCGGTCCCGACGACCGTACCCCGTTCCCGGGCATGAAGCCCCGGCCCAAAATCATCGACACGACCGCAGAGAAACAGTGAGGATTCCACCATGATCAAGCACAACAGCTATTTCGACGCCAAGGTCCAGAGTCTTGGCTACGAGCGCAACGGCCGCAAGCAGACGGTCGGCGTGATCGCCCCCGGCGAATACCACTTCAACACCGACGCCGCCGAGCGCATGACCGTGGTCAACGGTGAACTGCATGCCCGGCTCTCAGGTGCTCAGCCCTGGACCACCTATCCCGCCGGCACCAGCTTCGAAATACCCGCCAAGAGTGGCTTCGATGTGAAGGCTGCAGCGCCCAGCGCGTATTGGTGCGAGTTCATCTGAGGTCGCTGGTGGCGACCATGGTTGGTGGTTGGTGGTTGGTGGTTGGGAATCCCGTCACCGTCCACCCAAGTTGGTGTCCTCGCTCCTGGGTGGAATGACCATGGACGAAGACACCCACCACCCACCAACCACCAACCACCAACCACGAGGATGGCCCAAGGCCATCCTGTACGATCACGACGGGACCTTGGTCAATTCTCTGCCCGTGGTGGTTGCAGCGACCAATGCGGCGCTGACCGCGGCGGGTTTTCCGGCGCAGCCCGACCACGTCGTGATCAAGGCGATGGTCCTGCCCACGGCGCCGCGCATGGGTTTTCATAGCGGCGTCACCGATCCGGTGCGGCTGGCGCACATGGCCGCGGAGTTTTATCGCCACGCCAACCTGCTGCCGCATCACGCCACCGCCTATCCGGGCGTGCCAGCATTGCTGGCGGAGGTCGCTGCGCGCGGCATCGCTCAGGGCGTGATCAGCAACAACCAGGGGGCCTTCGTGCGCCGGGTGGTGGCGGCCCTCGGTTTGGCGCAGTATCTCGGACCGGTGCTGGGCGAGGAGGATATGCCTGCACCCAAGCCGGATCCACGCGGATTGCTTCAGGCGGCGGCTAGCCTGGGCGTTCGTGCCCAGGATTGCTGGTTCGTCGGGGATGCCGGCCCCGACCGTGAGGCAGCCCGCAGTGCGGGCATGCTCGCCATCGGCGTCACCTGGGGAATCCATCGCCGCGATGAGTTGGAAGCGCTGGGTTTCGATCGCCTGATCGACGCACCAGGGGAACTGCTTACCGCGGGTTGAGCACGCCGAACGGAATGTGCACCGCTGGTGCGGTGCCTGCCGCCAATTCTGCATTCTGCCGTTTGTCGTCAAAGAACAGATGCGGGCGGAACAGGCGCAGAATGCGGTCCTTGGCCATATCGCCGACAAAGAACGCCTCGTCCACGCGCAGGCCCCAGGCGCGCAGGGTGGTGACCACGCGGCGGTCGGCCGGGGCGCTACGCGCGGTGATGATGGCGGTGCGCAGGCGCGGCTGCACCACCTGGATGCGGGACAGCCCCGAAAGCAGCGCCTGCAATGGACCCGGCGCAAGCGGCTGATCGAGCCGGGCGCGCTCCTCGGCGCGGTAGTGTTCAAGACCATGGTCGCGGTACATGCGCTCGCCCTCGTCCGAGGCCAGCACGCCGTCAAAATCGAACGCCACGCGCAGGCCGTCATCCGCCTCGTCGTCAGCGAGCGCGCCGGGTAGCACCTCGCCGCAGGCCACCCCCTGGGCCAAGCCGGCGGCCACGTCTGCGCGATGCGCGCTCAGGAACAGGCTGGAGCCGAAGGCCTCGGCATAAGGCCAGGCGTCGGCCCCGCCGGTGAAGGCGCAGCGCACGATGGGCAGGCAGTAGTGTTCCAGCGCGTTGCGCACGCGCACGCCGGTATCGGGATCGTTGCGGCTGATCAGCACCACCTCGACCAGCGGGGCCGGAACGTCGCGGTTGAGCCTGAGCAGGCGGCGCACGAAGGGCAGGGCCGGCCCTGCTGGCGGCGGCAACGCCTCGCGCTCACGCACCCAGGAGCGATAGGCGTCGGCACCCGCAGCCTGGAACACGGCTTCGCCATCGCGCAAGTCGAACAGCGCCGATGAGGCCACCGCGATGGTGAGCAGGGGGTCCATGGTCGCAGACTAGCTGCGCAAGGCCCCGTTCCAGCCGCGAGGGTTGCGTCCCAGGCCCTCTTCCGTCTGATGCCGCCTCACCCCTGGCGGAAATCTCATGAAAGTCCTCGTCCTTGGCGTCAATGGCTTCATCGGCTCGAACCTGACCTACGCCATTTTGCGCAACACCGATTGGGAGGTGTACGGCATGGACATGGGCGCCGACAAGCTGGGCACCGCGGTCGATGACCCGCGCTTCCACTTCATCGAGGGCGACATCACCATCAACAAGGAGTGGATCGCGTATCACGTTAAGAAGTGCGACGTGGTACTGCCGTTGGTGGCGATCGCCACGCCGATCACCTACGTCAAGGATCCGCTGCGCGTCTTCACCTTGGATTTCGAGGAGAACCTGGAAATCGTCCGCCTCGCCCACAAGTACGGCAAGCGCGTGATCTTCCCCTCGACCTCCGAGGTCTACGGGATGTGCGGCGACGAGGAGTTCGATCCCTCGACCTCGAACCTGGTGCTTGGGCCGATCAACAAGGAGCGTTGGATCTATTCCTGCTCCAAGCAGCTCCTTGACCGCGTCATCTGGGCGATGGGTCACCATGAGGGCCTCAAGTTCACCCTGTTCCGTCCGTTCAACTTCGTCGGGCCCGGCCTCGATTCGATCCTCACCGAGAAGGAAGGCAGCAGCCGCGTGCTCACCCAGTTCCTCGGCCAGCTGCTGCGCGGCGAGCCGATCCAGCTGGTGGATGGCGGGGCCCAGCGCCGCTGCTTCGTGCACATCGACGACGGCATCGAGGCCCTGGTCAAGATCATCGCCAACGCCGGCGGTGTCGCGGATGGCAAGATATACAACATCGGCAACCCCGACAACGATCTCTCGGTCAAGGAGCTGGCCGAGCAGCTCATCGCCATACTCAAGACCAGCGACGTGCCCGAAGCACGCGCCGCCGCCGCCAAGGCCCAGCTCAACGTGGTCAGCGCCGATACCTATTACGGCACCAACTACCAGGACATGAACCGCCGCAAACCGTCCATCAAGAACACCATGGCCGATCTGAACTGGAAGCCCAAGGTCAGCGGTGCGGACATGCTTACGCGCACCGTGGCCTACTTCGTCAACGAGTTCTACACCCGCGAGAAGTCGGTGTACGACTTCAACTGCCGCACCCGCGGCTGACACATGCCGGCCTGGTTGCGCCGTCCCTCGGCCTGGCGTGACCTTGGCCTGCTGGCCCTGGCGGTAGCGCTGGTATGGCTGGTGGCCGGCGGTCATCACGCCCTTGGTTCATCGATCCGCTATGCCCAGGCCTGCCTGGAGATGGCGCGCAGCGGCCAGTGGCTCATACCGACGCTGTACGAGGTGGCCTACGTTGAGAAGCCACCGCTGACCTATTGGTTGGGCGCGGTGCCAGTGGCCCTGGCCGGTTTTTCGTGGCACGCCGTCCATCTCGCCCCGGCGTTGTGTGCGCTGGTTTCGCTGGCGGCCACCTGGGGCGTGGCGCGGATGCTGCACGGTGGCGCGTTTGCCCTGGGTGCAGCCGGGCTGCTGCTCGGCTCAGCGATGTTCCTGGTGTTCGTCACCGAGTTGACCACCGACCCGGTGCTGTCGGCCTGCCTGGCGCTGTGCTGGCTGGCCTATGCGCGCCACGACCAACGGCCAGAGGGGCGCTGGATTTGGCTGTTCTGGACCGCGCTGGGTCTGGGTGTGCTGACCAAGGGCGTGGTCGCCATCGGTCTTGCCGGCATGGCCATCGCAGGATTCCATCTGCTAGCCGATGGGCCGCTCGGGGTGGTGCGTGCATTGTGGCGCATGCGTCCGTTGCGCGGGACCGCCCTGCTGCTGGCCCTCAACCTGCCGTGGAACCTGATGGTGTGGCAGCGCGACCCGCGGCTGGTCGAGTACTTCTGGATCCGCTACAACCTGGGTTCATTCCTTGGTTCGAGCGGTGGTGCTGACATCAACCACCGCGGGCCATTGTGGCTGTATCCCATGACCATCGCCATGGCCTTCGTACCATGGACCGTGCCGGTATTGGCCGCCCTTGGCTGGCAGGGGGCTGCGACCTGGAGCGGCAGGCGCGATCCGGCGCTGCGCCTGCGCCTCTTCCTGATCAGTGCGGTGGTATTCCCGCTGCTGATGCTATCGGTCAGTTCATCCAAACTTGAAACCTACGTCCTGCCCCTGTTCCCGTGCATCGCGTTGCTTGCCGCCGATGCCTGGCGTCGCGCTGCTGCCGATTGGTGGCGCTGGCTGCTGCCGATGCAGGGCCTGGTGGTGGGTCTGGCGATCATCGTCGCGGTCCTGCTCGCGCCACGGTTGGTGCCGGCGACGGTGGTGCCGCAGCCGTGGCATCCGTTGCTGCTGCTCGCGGCGGCGGCGCTGGCCGCCGGACAACTGCTCGGCGGTTGGTGGTGGTGGCGCGGCCGCTTCGCCCACGGCGCGATTGTAGCTGGTGCAGGCCTGGTCCTGGCTACATGCCTGGTGTTGCCGGCGCTCGATCGGCTGGTGGTCAACCTCCATCCCAGCACCTTGGCCCGGCAGGTGGCTGCGGTGCGCGAGCCCTTTGACCTGGTTGCGGTCTATCACGACCAGGTGCATGAATACGATCTGGTGCGCGAGTTGGGCCGTCTGCCCATCGTTGCCGGGGCGCGCGAAGTGGGCATGGGCCATTTCGTCGAGGTGGTCCCGCCCCCGACACCGATCCCCGCCGAGAGCTATTTCCTGTGCGGTGACAACCTTGCCGAACAGTCCGGGCTGGCAGTTGCCAATCCCTGGCTGCTCAAGATCGGCGAAGTCGCCGCGGCGGTCGATAGCGAGCGCCGCGTGTGGCTGTTCGCTGATGCGCTGTTCGCGCAGGTGCTGGATCAGCAGACCACCACCCCGTTGCTGCTCGCTGGGCGCTGCGGCCGACTGCTGCTGCTCACCAACCGGCCACCGCCGTGGCCGATGCCGGAGGGCGGCAAGGTCCCGCCCTTCGTGCTGCGGGTGCGCCAGCGATGACTCCGATCGTGCTGAAAATCGACGTGGACACCCACGAGGGTATGAAGCACGGCGTGCCGCGGCTGCTCGACATCCTCAACCGCCATGGCGTGCCGGGAACGTTCTTCCTCACCCTTGGGCCCGACCGCATGGGGTTGGCTTTGCTGCAGCTGCGCAAGCCGCGTTTTTTACAGAAGATGATCCAGACCGGCGCGCCGTCGCTGTACGGCTGGCGCACGGTGTTCAGCGGCACGCTGCTGCCGGCACGGCCGGTGGCCACAGCCTTTCCCGGGACCGTGCGCCGCTTGCTGGACGAGGGCCATGAGGCCGCGGTCCATGCGTGGGACCACCGCGCCTGGCAGGACAATCTCGACCGCTTCAAGTCCGCACGCATCCGCCGCGTTTACGAGCGCAGTTGCGCCGCCTTTCGTACCCTTACCGGGACTGATCCACAGGGCGTGGGCGCGCCGGCGTGGACCACCACGCCGAATTCGTTGCACATCCAGGACGGCTTTCCTTTTACCTATGCGAGCGACCTGCGCGGCGGACCACACTGCCGTCTGATCACTGCTGCTGGGCCATTGCGCCTTCCGCAGTTCACCGGCACCGGGGCCTGTCTCGAGGAACTGATTCCGCGTCATCCTGCCGACGAGGCGCTGCTGGCCCAGGCGCTCCTGGCGGAGGTCCTCGCCGGACATCCGCCGCTGCGCGTGCTCACCCTCCATGCCGAGGTCGAGGGCGGGCCTTATGCGGGCGTGCTCGACCGCCTGCTGCCGCGACTGAAGGAACGTGGCCCGGTGGTGACCATGGCCAGCGTGTGCCCGGCCTTAGGCCCAACGCTGCCTGAGCGGGTGTGGCGGCGCGTGAGCCTGCCGGGCCGAGCGTTCCCAGTCACATCATCGGCGCCGCTGCGGGAAGGGCGCTTGTGAAAACCCTCACTCGTCACCTCCAGGCACGCATCGCCAAACGCTTTTTGCTGCTCGCGCTGATCTTTCTGGCGGTGCTGGTGGGCGGCCAGCTGGGGGCGTTGATCAACCGCGGTGCGCCGCCTGAGACGCTCGGGCCGGTCGCGCTGTTCATGGTCCTGTTCGCCCTGCCAGTGGCGTTGCCGATGGCGCTGGCTTCGGCTGTATTGGTGGTGTTGGGCGAGATGCGCCGCGATGGTGAGCTGCAGGCCCTGGCCACGGCCGGCATCGATCCGGCAGCGACGGCCCAGCGTGCCTGGCCGTTCGTGCTGGTCGGAGTCCTCGCCTCGGTGGCGCTGTGGCATGCGGTGATGCCGGCTGCTTCACGCGGGGTCCGGCACTACAGCGCGCAGATCGCCCAGGCCATGGTCGCCCAGCGTGTGGCCAACATGCAGCCTATCTGGGATGGCGATCAGGTCAGCGCCTGGGCGGGCAGCGTCGAAGGGCGTGACCTCAAAAACCTGTTCGTGGTGCGGCACGATCAGGATTCCTTTACCGCGGTCTTTGCACCGTCTGCCGGCTGGGACATCGCTCCTGGGGGGATCCGCTTCGATCTGCGCGAGGTCCGGCTGGTACATCGGCGCGGTGATCAGTTGGCGGTTGCTGAAGCTCCTGGCTGGAGCGCGGTGATCAACCCGGCGCGGCCGGCCAGCGTGGGTAAGGGAGGCAACCAACGCGAGCCGGATACCATGTCCACGCGCCGGGCTTGGGCGACGATGCGCACCGAGGCTGCCGCGGGGCGCGATCGAGGAAGCGATTGCAGCCAGTACAATAATGCCCGATTCACGCTGCATGTGCGCTTCTGGATGCCGCTGGCGCTGGTCTGCTACTGTCTCTTTGCCGCGGGGCTCGCTGTGGCCTTCGGGGCGGCCGAGAGCTTGGTGGCGGTGGGCATCGTGGTCGGCGTCGTGGCGGTGTCCTCCTTGCCTGCATTCGGCTATGTGAAATCCAATGTGGGCAGAGAACAGTTTGATCCGGGCATATTGTTGTGGTTGCCCGGCCTCACTCTGGCGTTCCTCGGCTGGGCCATGCTACGCTGGCCGGAGCGGGCGCGGGATCTGGCGGTGGCGCCGATGTGGTACATGCGCATGCGCGTGGTTGAACCGCTGCTGCGCCTACTGGGCAGGGGCCGGCGATGACCGTTCTCGGTCGCCTGATGTTCGGTGAAGCGGTACGCCGTTGGCTGCTGGTGCTGACCCTGGGTACGGCGCTGGTGCTATTTAGTGAATTCATCGCCAACATGGGCTTCTATCTCGCGGCGCTGTTTTCCGAACGGTGGTGGCTGTGCTTGTTGTACATCGCATGCCAGATCCCGGCCTTCCTAGCCACCTGGCTACCCTTGTCTGTGCTGGTAGCGGCGATGTTCACCGCCGGTCCGATGCTGCGCCAGGGCACGCTTATGGCGTTGTGCGCCGCCGGGATCCCGCCCAGCCGCATTTTCCGCAGTTTCCTCCTTATAGGTGTGGTCGCGGGATTTGCCGCCGCCATCTTGGCCGACCAAGCGGTGACCCGCTGTGAACCGCTCAGCGAGCAGCTGAAAGGACGAATCAAGTATTGGCATCTGCGTGAAGGCCTGCGCAGCCAAGCGGTGGCCAAAAACATCCCACCTCAATTCGTCACCGTGCCGGCGCGCGTGGTTGGCTGGGCCGCAGGGGGTGATCAGTGGGTCGCGGTCCAGGCTTTGCCCGAAGCAGGTTACTACGCCAAGGTAGCAGTGTCGGAACGGGTTGGTGGGCGTCTTGTCACCGCTGAGCGGATGAGTTGGACTGCGGATGGCTGGAAGCTTGAGGACGTAGACGTGTTGACCGGGGACCACCTGACCCGGTTCACCTCGGTCGCCCCAGCGGCGCTTGGCCTGATCCTTGATGAGGACCAAGCAGGACTTGCCCAGCGTGTTCGCCCAGACACCTCCCGAACCGTGGCGGAGTTGCACGCCACCGATTCACCCCGCACCCTCGCCATCCTCTGCCAGCGCCTAGCTGCAGGTCTGCTGCCATTGCTTGGTCTGGTCTACGGCCTGCCACGCTTCGTACGCTGGGAGAGCCGCGGCAAACTCGCGGTCCCGGCGCTGCAGGCGGTGGCTTTTGCCCTCATTCCGGCCGCAGGCCTGGCGATCATGGGCAGATTGATGATCGCTACCGGTCATCGTGTCGAATTCATTGCCGTGGGCATGGTGGGCTGCCTCATCGCCCTGGGTTGGTTGCGTTGGCGATTGATGCGGCTTTAGGCACCTCTGGCCGGTCGATCACAGCGCGGATTCAGTCTCGGCCCTGCCATCCCGGCTGGTCGTCAACGGCCGATCAATACACGCTGGATCACGCCACCAGGATCACGCAGCAAGACCACATTGCCGTGCTCGATGCCGGTCACGGTCCAGCCGTTCACGCTCGCCCCCACCCCGACGATGCGGTCCTGGCTCTCGCCCGGAAAACGAAGAATCACCGACTCGCTCCTGGCTGTGGTGGCAAGGCCAAGGCACGCCGGAGCAGCCCCGGCCCCGGCCCCGGTGCGTGGCAGCGGCTTGGCCTTCGCCTCGATCACCGTGGCCTGCGGCTTGGGTATGACCCCGGGCCTGGGCTTGATGTTCGCCTTCTCCTCGGCGCGCTGATGCACCGGGATGAAGGGATTCTCATCGTTGACGTTGAAACTCGCAAATTCGCCGATCTCGGCCACATCGGCACGCAAGCGCACCACCACCCCGGCCTTGGTGGTGGCGGGTCCGGGATCGGGAATGGGGTGTTCAGCGAGCAGCCACCAAGCGATAGTCCCGCCCGCGACGAGCACCGTGGCGCCGGCAATCAGACGTTCCAGGGTCATTTCCCGCCTCCCAGGCCGCTCTTGGCCTTGGCTGTGGGGGTCGGACCTGTGGCGCGTTCGGCCAAGTCGAGGAAACGCATGCCAGCCACTTCGATCACCGCATCGAGTGCCTTGACTGCATCCTTCGATTCCTGATTGGGCGAACTGATCTCGAGTTTGCGCACGATCAGCGGATAATCATTGTCGCCCTCGTCCTGGGCCAGGCGGTGCAGGATCCACAGCAGCGTGGGCAGCGTGGCGCGCACGCTGATCGCCAGCGGGTATTCGCGCAGCAGCGGCGGCCGGCCCGCGGGTCCCGTGAGCTGGGGTTCCTTGGTCGGCTGGGTGATGGCGAAACGCTCCACCGGGCGCAGGTCGCCCGGGGTCTCGATCAACGCCGAGGCGGCCTTCTCGGTGAGCATGAGCATGGTCAGCAGGTACGGGGCGTCCTCGGCCTTGGGCACCGCCACCACCCGTTCGAAGCCCAGGCGTTCCTGATAGACGATCGAACGGTCACGGGCTTTGCCGCGCAAGCGGTCCTGCACCGCGAGCAAACGCTCGTTGAAAAACTGGCCCGGCTGCTGGTGGTTCGGCGGCACCAGGAAATCGGCGCCGACGGTGAAGCCGGTGGCATTGCGCAGGCGGTCAATGGAATCCGTCAACTCGGCGTTGGCCTTGCGCTGCTCGGCCAGACGTTCGTCCAGACGGACCGGGCCCTGGACCTCGCGCTGGGCCTCCGCGGCGCGGGCGGCGGCGGCGACCGCCTCGCCCTGGTCCTTGAGCAGCCACACGAAACCCGCCGCCAGGGCGGTGGCCACGACCAGGCCGGACCAGGCGAACAGGCGCAGACGCAACAGACGCGGAGCGACGTTCATGGCGTTTCTCCACGCGCCGTGACCTGGTCGAGGTTGGTGGGCTGGAACTCCAGGCGCAAGGTGAAGCGGAAGGTGCCGCCGGCCGCATCCTTGGTGCGTGCCGGGTCGAGGTGCTCGACCTCGAACTGGTCCACCAGGGCGCTGCGGAACAGGGTCGGCTGGCCGGGGCCAGGGGTCCAGGCCGCCATTTTGCTCTGGTATTCCTTGCGATGCCGGTCGCGCTCGGTGTCGGTGGTGGCGCTCTCGAACTTGACCCGGCCCGAGACCAGGATCGCGCCGCGATCGATGAGCGAATCCTGGACCGTCGGCTTGGCGGTGCGGGCCTTGGGATCGACCGGCGCGGGCTGGAGGCCGACGGTGGCGAAACGCGTGACCCAGACCTCCTTCGATTCCTGGCCGGCGCGCTCCTTGAGGGCGCGGATCGCATAGAGCAGGTCGCGCCCGGCATAGATGCGCGCGGCGATCGCCCGCAGGTCTTCACCCTGGGCGTCGCGCTCGGCCTCAAGCTTGGCGAGCGCGGCCAAGCCCTGGTCGCGTTCAGTGGTCCACGCCTTCAGGCGGTCGGCGGTGGCGAGTTGGGCCTGGTCTGCAGCATGGAAGGCCAGTCCGGTGACCACCCCGGCAACCAGGATGAAGCCGGAGGCCACTGCCAGCGGCCATACCTGCCGGCGGCGGGCGGCGCGCAGCAGCACCAGCTCAGGTCGCAGATCCCAGGCCAGCGCGCCGCGTAGACGCAGACGCGGATGGGCCAGGGCCAAACCCAGGGCGGTGGCCCAGGTGTGGGGAGCGGCGGGCGCCTGGCCGGCAATGGCCGGGCCGCCGTCGCGGTGGCGGAAGGGATCAAAGCGTTCCACCGGCACGCCGAAGCGTCGGCTGAGATAGACATCGAGCCCGGCTAGGCCGGCACCGCCACCAGTGAGGAGCACCCGGTTCACCACCACTGCGTCGCGCTTGAGCTGGCTCTGGAACCAGCGTTGGGTGGCCGCCAGTTGCAGATACAGCGCCTCGGCCACCCGGGTCAGCTCGGGGCCCAGCACCTGTACGCCCAGCTCCTTCGTCACGCGGCCCGGTTCGGGGATGGCACCCTCGATCTGCATCGGCGCGGGGGCGGGTGCGGGGGCGGGTGCGGGTGCGGGTGCGGGCGGCAGTTCCAGCATCAATTCCAGGGTGATCGGGTCGGCACTGATGGTGGTGGTTTCAGCGGGAAAAGGGAGGCCGTCGCTGTCATCCAGATCGAGCGCAGGCTTGATCGTCGCCGACGTGGTCACCGTGCTGCGGCCGAAGGCCGAGACCAGCCCCTCGCCAGCGCATTTGCGGCGCTCCGCCTCGGCCGGACTCAGGCCGGTCTCGGCCAGGGCGGCGGTGAAGGCGTCGCCGCCGGGCTCTAGGCTGCGCATGGCCAGGACCGCGTCTTCGCCCACAAGTGCCACCGAGGTGGTGCGCGCGCCGATGTCCACCAGCAGCGCCAGGTCGTCGCCGCGGGCCGGGGCCGCGGGCAAGGTGGCATTGCCCACCGCACCCACTGCGGCGGACAACGCCAGTGGCTGCACGCCCACGGCGGCCAGGGCGGTCAGCGCGGCATTGGCTGCTGCCGGCTGGGCGATGAGGCAACCGTGAATGGCTTCGTCTCCGCCCACACCCGCCGCCTGGACCACGCGTGCATCGGCCGCGAGATCGCCGTTTTCGGCGTGGTTGCCCAGTTCCAGGCGCAGCAGGCGGTCGAGGCGATCCTTGGCCAGAGGAATGGTGGGGATGAAGCGCACCAGGGCGGGCACATCAGAGGCCTGGACCACCACCTGGGCCCGCCGGCATTTCAACGCCGCCTGGAGTTCCGCCACCACCACCGCCAGCAGCTTGGGTTGCCCCTCGCTGTCGAGGCGGCTGGTTTCGGCATGGCCCAGCAGCCGTGCGCGCGCACCCGCCGCGCGATCGGCCCCATTCGGCGGTGCCAGCAACACCGCCCGCGCCACGTGGTGGCCAAGATCGAGACCGAGGATCTCAGGCATGGGCAGGCCTGGGGGCAAACCTGGGAGCGCGGCCGGCCCGGCCGCAGGGGCAATCCCTGGGAGCGCGGCCGGCCCGGCCGCAGGCTGTCCTCGCGAGCGGCAGAGCCGGCCGCGCTCCCAG
>JBILDK010000182.1:0-5947 GCA_044352625.1 Planctomycetota bacterium | reverse complement strand
ATCCACATCATCACCCACACACCGATCATGGTTTTTCCAATAAGGATGGTGGTGTGAATGAGGGTCTCGACCAATGGCGGCAGCGTCAGAATCCACTGCTCGCCCACCGGCGATTGATAGCCGCCGAGGAACAGCACCGCGAATAGCGCGCACATCAAAAACATGTCGGTGTACTCGGCCATGGCAAAAAGGCCCCAACGCAGACCTGACAACTCGGTGTTGAAGCCACTGACCAGCTCGCTTTCCGCTTCCGAAGTGTCGAAGGGTGCCCGTTGGCACTCCGCCAGGGCGCCGATGAAAAACACCCCGGCGAGCAGCAGCATGAACGGCGACTGCACCAGGTTCCAGCCACCCGCCGAGAACAGGCCCGGTTGGTACTGGGCGGCGACCATCTGCTGCAGGCTCATGGTCCCGGTCCACATCACCACCGCGGCGATGCAGATGCCTACCGGAATTTCGTAGGACACGATCTGAGCCACCGCGCGCATGCCGCCCAACAGCGACCACTTGTTGTTGGAGCCCCATCCCGCGGCCATGATGCCGACCACCACCAGACCGCCGCAGGCCACCACCCACACCGCGCCGATCGAGAGATCCGCTGGCTGAAAGTACTGGGACCACGGCAGCACCACGAACGGCAGGAAGGCACCAAGCAACGCCAAGTATGGCGCCAGACGAATGAGCCAGCCGTCGGCCCCGGCGGTCACCAGGTCCTCTTTGCCGATCATCTTGAGACCGTCCGCGAGAAGCTGGGCAAGACCACTGCGCGTGGCCAGACGATTGATCAAGGCCAGAGGCGGCAGAGCGAGCAGGCGCGTGGCCACCCGCGTGCGTCCAGCGCGGTCGAGCCATGGCATCAACAGGCCGACGGTGAAGCGCACCACGCCATCGATCCCGGTGGTGCTCGGCCCGATGCGGCGCTGCATCGCCGCGGCGATCTTGCGTTCAAAAATCTGGCCGAGACCGGCGATGGGCAGCACGATGGCGAGCAACGGCACGACGTAGAGCAACGTGCCAGCGGCAATCTGGGCGGGCAACAGCGGCAGGCCGTGGGCGGTGAACCAGGCGATGAGGTCAGCCATGATTGCCGCCGTGGTTGGTGGTTGGTGGTTGGTGGTTGGTAGACAACCAACCGTTGGCACTGCCTATGGTGGGCTTGCCACGTGACCGGGCGAACATGGTGGACTGGTTGGCTTCCCCAACCACCAACCACCTACCACCAACCACCTGCCCGCTCATCGATCCACCTCCGGCACCACGATATCAAACGTGCCGATGACAGCGACCAGGTCGCTGATCATGAGGCCCGGGGCAAGGTCCTCGAAGATGCTCATGGCGGTGAATGAACCGGTGCGGATCTTGATGCGGTAGGGCTTTTTCCCGCCGTCCGAGATCAGGTAGTAGCCGGTCTCACCGCGGGGGTTCTCGACCCGGTGGTACATCTCGCCGCGGGGTGGCTTGCGTAGAATCTTGCCGGCATCGACCTGCCAGCCGCCGACCGCATCGTCGGCTTTGGCCGCGGCCGGGGGGATCAGTTTCAGCGCTTGGCGGATGATGCGGATCGACTCGACGATCTCCAGGCAGCGCACCACGAAGCGGTCATAGCAGTCACCGACCACGCCGTTGGCTCCGGCAAAGGCGGCGCCAACCGGCACGGCGAAGGTGAAACGGTTGTAATAGCCGTATGGCTCGTCGCGACGCAGGTCGAAGTCCACGCCGCTGGCGCGCAGGTTGGGGCCCACCAAGCCATAGGCGATGGCGGCCTCGCGGTCGACGACGGCCACGCCACCGAGGCGGTTCTTGAAAATGCTGTTGCCGGTGATCAGACGGTTGAAGCGCACCATCTCGCGCTCGCATTCGTCACAGAATGCAGCGATGTCCGCTTCAGCCCCCGCATGCAGATCGTTGGCCACGCCACCAATGGTGACGTAATTGTGGGTCAGCCGAGCGCCGCAGGTTTTCTCGAAGATATCGTTCACCCCCTCGCGCTGGCCGATGCCATGGAGGAACGGCGTGTACGCGCCCATGTCCATGGCCAGGGCTCCGACCGCCACCAGGTGCGAGGAGATGCGGTTCAACTCGCCAAAGATGACGCGGATGTATTCGGCGCGTTCCGGAACCGTGATCGCGCCAGGGGTCGCGGCGTTGAACAACGCCTCGGCAGCCTGGCAGTAGGCCAAGTTCGAGTTCATCGAACAGACGTAATCGACCCGGTCGGTGTAGGGCACGAACTGAGGAAATTCGAGGAATTCTCCGATCTTTTCGATGGAGCGATGCAGATAGCCGTGGTCCGGCTTGCACCTCACCACGACCTCGCCATCAACCTGCAGCACCAGGCGCAGCACGCCGTGGGTCGAGGGGTGGTGGGGGCCCATGTTGATGGTCATCAACTCGCCGTCGGGCGTGTAGGCTTCCACGGTCATGGTGCGGCTTTCTTTTTCACCGCGTCGGTGGGCGCCGGATCCATGTACGGGCCGTCCTCGAAGCGCTGCCCTTCGCGTTTGAGCGCGATGCCGTTGTAGGCCGTGGGATAGACGTAGTCGCGCAAACCGGCGTGACCAATCCAATCGTCGGGGCACATGATGCGCTCCAGCCGGTGATGGCCGGGGAAATCAACCCCGAACAGATCGAAAATCTCGCGCTCGAAGTAACCACCCACCGGCCAAATGTTTTCGATGCTGGGCACGCTGGCGGCATCACGGGCTGTGAACACCTTTACCGTGCAGCGGTGAAACAGGCTCAAGCTATGCAGATGGTACACGCACACCAAGCTGGGTTCTGCCACCGGGGCTTTGGGCGTACCTGCTTTGGGCGCCACCGCCGGGGCCACGGCCGACAGATCGACGCCGGACAGGCACATCAGGCTATCCAGGCACAAGGCCGGAACATCACGCAGAAACGTCGCCACCGCCAGCCACTCTGCCGGGGCCACGCGCAGCCACGTGGCCCCGGCCTCGCCGACCTCGACCGTGACCGTGGGAAAACGGGTCGTGACCACGGCATGCAGATCGCTCAAAGCCAGACGCCCCGACGAGGTGCGGGCGATCATGCGCGCACCTCGGGCGTAAAGCTCGGGCACGAGGCCCCCAGGGGGGCATTGATCACCACGGGATCCTTGTCGCGAATACCAAGAGTACGGTACTTGCGGACACGCTCGCGCAGGGCCATGGTGCCGTCGATCAGGGCCTCGGGACGCGGTGGGCAGCCAGGCACGTACACGTCGACCGGCAGGTACTTGTCCATGCCATTAAGCACCGAATAGCTGTACTTGCTGAACGGCCCGCCGGCATTGGCGCAGGATCCCATGCTGATCACCCAGCGCGGCTCGGCCATCTGTTGCCACAGCTTGAAGGCGCGGCCAGCCATCTTGTGGGTGATGGTGCCGGCGAGGATCATCAGGTCCGACTGGCGCGGCGTCGGCCGCGGAATCATGCCCAGGCGGTCGGTATCAAAACGCGGGCCGCCGGTCTGCATCAACTCGATGCCGCAGCAGGCGGTGGCGAACAGCAGATAAAACAGGCTGTTTTCCTTGCCCCAATTGAGCAGATCGTCCACCGCAGTCACGATCACCTGTTCCTGATCAGTGTTGCCAGGCTTCATGGGCGTTTCCCGCGGAATTGCCGACTGCGTGCCACCGCCTTGTCCCAGGCGAAGTCGCCTTTCGCGGCGGCGTACCACAGACCCGCCAGCAAGGTGGCCACGAACAGGAAGATTTTGGCGAACACCAACCAGCCCTCGCCGACATGGATCGCAGCCGCAAAGCGCGGCAAGGTCGGCAGCATCAGGGCCAATTCGATGGAAAAGACCAGAAAGATGATCGCGACCAGATAAAAGCGCAGATTGAAGCGAAACCAGGCCGGTCCGACCGGATCCTCGCCGCACTCATAGGTCACGGTCTTGGATGCGGGGCTGGCAATGCCTGCCAGCTTGCGCGTCACCAGCCAGACAGCGGCGAGCATGGCGAACACCAATCCAACCGCAATCAGGCCGATCACGACGATCGCGAGGTAATCATTATAGCCAGGAATGGTCGCCGGCAGCACGATCGCAGGGTCAGCCATGGGCATGGTCCGAAAGAGAGGAACGCAGCGCGGGAACACCCTGAGGAAAAGGACCTGGATGTCCAGTCTCCGATCCCGCGCCTGCCAGGATCGGGCCCCACTTTCCGCATGGATCTGCCGCCTCGCGAAGACACTTTAAGACACAGCCGTACCCCATGACCAGGAGGGTATCTTCGCGGGAATCGGGCACGAATCAGAAGTCTGATAGCACGATATGCTGTATCAACATGGTTAAGGTACTGCCCTTACCCAATGGCACGCATATATGCACTTGGAAATGATTATCATAAACGTCATTGATTTCATGCATCTATTTCCCTCCCGTGGCTGGCATGGGCCAGGGGCCGGACGCCCCCAGCGCATGACCCCGGGGCTCTCCCGATACACTACGTTCCTCACCCGCTTACTTTCGGAGCCACCCATGCCCGCCGTTGTCAACGAAGCCTCCTGCGAAGGCTGCGAAGCCTGTGTGTCCGCCTGCCCCACCGGCGTCATCACCATGGTCGACGCCAAAGCCAAGATCGGCGCCGATTGCGTCGACTGCGGCGGTTGCGTTGATGCGTGCCCCTGTGGCGCCATCAGCATGGCCTGATCCGGTTCCGTAACCGGATTCCATTTGTACCGGTGACGCCGGGGTTTCGGATAGAGCGATGCAGTTCCGCGGCCTCTCCCTGCCCCTGCCCACCTATCGTCATCGGCGCGCCACCGCCCTACGCGTGGTCGCAGCGGCCGCTGGCCATCCCCTGCCGATTGTGGTCCTGGGCAAAGATGACTCCTTGTCACTGGTGCGTGATGGCCGCCAGGATCCGTGGTTTGACTGGTTCACCGGCTGCCAGGAGGGCGATGCGGCGCTGCTGCTCGATCCCAACGGATCAGAGTCTGAAACGCTGTTTCTCGAATCCGGCGATCCCAAGCGGATCATCTGGGATGGCCCACGGCTTGAGCCGGTGCCGCGGGTTCGCAAAGCCTTCGGCCTGAGGGCGGTCGCGCCGCGTGCTGACCTCGACCGAGCCCTGTCCCGCGCCATCACCCGCGCCGGCAATCGCGTGGCCCTGCTCTGGCGCACGCGTGAGCCAGGCATGCAGACGCTACAGGCGCGGCGCTGGCGAGCCAAGCTGCGCGGGGTCGAGGTGTTCAATGCCGAGCCGGCCCTATCCCCCCTGCGCTTGGTCAAGGACGCGGATGAGATCCGTTGGCACCGCCGGGCCGTGGCCATAACGGCCGCTGGACTCGCGGTCGTGCTGCCGCGTATTCCTCATCTCAAACGCGAGGCGCAGATCGCCAGCGAACTGACCATGCACTACCGTGCGGTGGATAACGCCCCACTCGCCTTTCCGCCCATCGTGGGCAGCGGACTCAATGGCGCGACCCTGCACTACCCGCACAACGACCGCCCCCTCGCCACGGGCAAGCCGGTGCTGATCGATTCGGGCGCCACCGCCGGCGGGTACTGCGCCGATGTCACCCGCACCGTGCCGCAGCACGGGCGCTTCACCAACCGCCGCTTCCGCGAGGTCTACACCCTGGTCCTACAGGCCAACGAACTGGCCTGCGCCACAGCCCGTCCAGGCATGACGCGGGACGAACTGGCCGCGATCGCCTGGCAACCGATCATCGATGCTGGCTTCACCCGCCATCATCACCTGTCGCACCACATCGGCTTGGATGTCCACGATCCCGCAGATGAGAAGAAGCCGCTGCAACCGGGCATGATCATCTCCAACGAGCCGGGCATCTATTTGCCAGACGAGGGCTTCGGCATCCGCATTGAGGATGACCTGCTGATCACCCGCAGCGGCTGCGAAGTGCTGACCCGGCGGATACCCAAGCGCATTGCGGACCTAGAGGCGCTGATGGGGTGAACCTCTGGTTCACGCGGAGCCGGG